>JBLIAZ010000063.1:0-12613 GCA_047631875.1 Saprospiraceae bacterium | reverse complement strand
CTTGATTGGGGTATTAGCTCTTGGTGTAACTGCCATGTGGGTGGTCTCGGAGAATGATTCAGCTAAACTTGCCCAGACTCATGTCAATAGTGAAGTAGAAAAAATTGAAGAGGTTGTTTCTCAGCCGCAAATGGTTGAGGTATCGTCGGATGATCTTGTTGAAGATCCAAATCAACAAAGCGTATCAATTCCTGAAATTGATAAGGGAGTGTACGAACCTAGTTCCGAATTAGAAAGGAAATATTTATATGGATATAGTCCCACTTCAGGTCGGTCTGAAAGGGAGTTTATCACAGAGCAGAAAAAACTAGTTGCAGAAAGCAGAAGGAAAAGAAAACACATTTCTTCTTATTATAAAAAGAGTAATGCTGTTGGAGGTTCTGTTGGAGGAAGTGCGCAAGGAGGGACAGGAGGAAATCACGAACCTAGTAATACCAACTTGTTAACGGCGAATTTTAAATCGAGTACAAGCGAAGAGCAATTGTTTGCCATGGCTGAAATGGAAGAGGAGAATGTGGCGTTCAGTGAGCCTTATTTAGATTACCAATTTACTGAGGTAAAGTACAATAAACCAATTGTTAAGAAATCGGTTCTACATGTGGGACTGTTACCATGGTTGAATTTTTGGGATAATGCAGCAGCTACTGGATTAAGTGGTAAGAATCAAGTAAGTTTATTTTCCTCGCAAGATTGGAAGGTATACAGGCGCTATGGAAATCAAGTCGATTTTGAGTTTAACCAACCGTTGCAAATACTTGGAGGATACGAACACGGGTTTCAAAATTCTGGATTTGCAGTTGGAACTTACTTACGTAACAAATGGCAAAATAATTGGGTTTGCAGTATGGTGAACTTAAGTGGATCGTACGAGAAGGAATTAAGTGGTTCAGTATTGAGGTTTGGAGCTGGGGTTAGTTACAAGAGAAATCAATTATTGACCGAAGGGTTGACTTTAATTGACCAAGTTTCGGAAACTGCAAGCAGTTTTAATGAAAGAGAATTAGATGAGTTTAAAGTACCGGCAGAAACTTACTTGATGAGTAACTTTGGGGTCATGGTAGCCAATAAGCATTTTATGTTTGCTTACAACATGACGGATCCAATCATTATAAGGCTCAATTACAACAATGAAAAACTCGTCACTCATACTGGTATCGCCTCAGGTACTGTTTCGTTGAGCAATGCAGTAAAAGTGTCGACAATGGTAAAAGTGACAAAAGTGGAAAGTACTTATTTTACCCCTGCAGTGAGTCTTACAAAAGAGAACAGTTGGTTTTTACTAGCAGAATTTGAGGATTTGAACAGGTACATTTATACTGTGGGTTATCAGTTTTCAAAGTTCAGGACATATGCTTCCTATGGCCATGTGACGAGAAAAGAAGTGGAGAGTTCGATCACCGATTTATTTTCGCAGTCAGGGCACATTGCTGTGGGGTTAATATATACAAGACAGTAGCATGAGGAATAGCATGAAATACTCCTTGTTTTTAGTGATGACATCACTGTTTTTAAGCAGCTCTTGTAAGCGGAGCAGCATTGATAATGTTGAGCTTGCACCTGATCCAACTTTTTATCCTGGAACTACCGACCATGAGATAATAATTGGTGAATCAAATGACTTTCCCTGTTTGTATGAAAATAATCTTTTAAGAATTCATGTCGATTCTTTGTCCGTTATCTCAGCTGCTTGGTATATAATTCGAGAAGGGGATAAGATATTGATGAGCAACAGTAACAGTCTTACTATAGCTGCTGAAGCAGACTACGAGTTATATCATACTTTTAATAACGGTTCCAATGATGAAGAGACAGTTGTTCGCTTTTCGATTGACTATTGTGGTACAGAGTTGATGTTTTCAGATGCTTTTTCACCAAACGGGGATGGTCAATATGATGAATGGAAAGTAATAGCTGAAGGTGTATCTAGGTTCAGTTGTGTTGTTAAAAATGGAAAAGGAACAAAGGTATTCGCTGCGGAAAATGTGGAAGAAAGTTGGGATGGTGATTTTGAAGGAAACAAAATGCCTTCGGGAACATATGTATACATGGCAGAGGGTGCTTTTAAAAACGGAAAGTTATTTGAATACAAAGGTACTATTGAGTTAATTCGTTGAATTAAGTTGCAATCATAATGTCATAACTGGCCATGAAAACCTTGTCTTTTTCTAATGAATTAATTCCGAATTTTTCTGACAATTTACCTGAAGCATTTGCAAAATCGGCAATACCACTCCATGGTTCTATGCAAATAAAAGGCGCTCCAATAGGTTTCCAAATTCCTAAGTAGGGAAAGTTTTTCCAAGAAACTTTAACTTCGAGTTCGTCTTTTTCAGAGTTGATAGTTAAAAATGTTGAACGTAAGTCCGTAAACATCAAGGCGTCTTTTTCAAAAAGATTGTCGTTCAATTCCACCACGTTTTTGTTGTTTAAAAAATCACTTTTCTCGTTGCTTAAAAGTCCTGTAGCATCCAATAGCAAGGTTTGTGCGGTTTCATTTTTTTCAAATATCAGTTGATAGTCTTCTAGTTTATTTTTCTTCATCGGGCAATTGAATGCCGGATGTGCGCCTAGGCTAAAGTACAAAGTGTTGTTGTCCTTGTTTTTAACAGTGTACTCAGTTTTCAAACCCGAGCTGGACAAAGTAAAGGTTGTTTTTAAGCTGAAATCGAATGGAAATAGCATTTTTGTTTTTTCTGAAGCGACAAGTTCAAATGTACAATGAGAATCAGACTGCTCAATCAATGTAAATTCTTGATCCCTGGCAAATCCATGTTGGCCTAAACTGTAGGAATTACCTTGATGTTCGTATTTCCCATCCTTTAATTTTCCTACAAACGGAAATAATACAGGTGCATGCCTCCCCCAATGTGCTGGATTGCCATCCCATAAAATTTCTCGACTAAATTGTTTGCTGTACAACCGAGACAATTCGGCTCCTTGATAGTTAATTTGAGCAATTATCTGGTTGTTTTGAAGCAGTACAGTCTTTTTCATGGATTGGTTTATGGCTAGTCTTGTTTATGTCCAGTGTAAAATATCAATTTAGCTTAGGATAGATAATGAAAAAATTAATACATTTATCGTCCCTTACTTGCGACTCCAAAAGTAGGATTTCTCTTTTTAAGAGAAGGACGATTTGAGCAAGAATTAATTTCACAAATAAAACAACGACAATGAGAAAAATACTGAAGAGTTTGATAGTGGTAGTTTCATTAATTGCAATGAATTCGTGCGGTTCCGCAACAGAAGTCATGAACCCTTCAGGAAAGGAATTGTCCTTGACGTGGGAGTTAAAACAAAACGGTTACGAAAACAAAGGGCAAAGCTTGAATTCATTTACTGTTACAAACAATTCAGAGTCTGTATTAAAACAAAACTGGACCATTTATTTTCATCAACCAAGAAAAGTGGTCGTTGGATCGAGCACTGAAAACTTTACAGTATCCCACATCAGTGGAGATTATTTCAAATTACAACCGACGGAAAAATTTGCGGACTTAGCACCTAAGGAATCTGTTGAATTGATATTTATAAGTGAGGCTTGGTTTTTAAAAGCAGTAGACGCTCCAAGTGGATTGTACATTGTTTTTGATGATGCTGAGGGAAATAAAAAAGCTCCTGAGGTGATAGAAGACATGAAAGTTCTTCCGCTTTCCAATGGGGATAAATTAGCCATTGATGGAACGAGTTTCATTGATGTTCCTACTTCGACTTCCATTTTTAATAAAAACGCGAAAAACAAGGTGATCGGGAAAGACGATTTATGTCCAATTACTCCAAGCCCTATCAGTTACGTAAAAGGAGTAGGTGTATACCAATTGGTGAGCGGAGCGAAAGTAGCCTTTGCTCCTGAATTAGAAAATGAAGCGGATTATTTGATAGAGTCATTGGGAAAAGATTTTGGTTTTTCTGTAGTAAAAGGAAACGAAGGAGCTACAATTAAATTAGTAGTTGATAGTTCACCTAAGATGGAAAGTAAATCGGATGAGGCATACAAGGTGTTTGTAGGAGAGAACGGTATTGAAATCGTAGGAAAAAGTAAAGCTGGCGTATTTTACGGTGTTCAGAGTCTAAGGGCGTTGGTTCCTGTTTCAGCGTACGGACAAAAAAATGATACGCTTTCGATAAACATAGCTGCAGTAATTGATGCTCCAAGGTTTGATTACAGAGGATTGCATTTGGATGTAGTGAGGAATTTTCAAACGAAAGAAAGCGTGTTGAAAGTAATTGACATGATGTCCTTTTACAAATTAAACAAGTTTCATTTTCATATTTGCGACGACGAAGGATGGAGGTTAGCCATTGACGGGTTGCCTGAATTAACTGACGTAGGTTCAAAAAGAGGGCACAGCAGCGATGAGTCTACAATGATCAATCCTGCTTATGGTTCTGGTCCATACCCTGTAGATAATACACCGGGGACAGGTTATTATAGTAGGGAAGATTTCATTGAAATATTAAAGTTTGCTAAAGTTCGTCACATTGAGGTGATTCCTGAATTGGATTTTCCTGGTCATGCTAGGGCTGCAATCATCTCGATGAAAGCACGTCAAAAAAACTTGTTAGCTCAAGGAAAAGAAGAAGAAGCAAATCAATACATATTACATGACTCAAAGGATGAATCAACATACAGTTCAATTCAATCGTATAATGACAATGTAGTTTGTGTTTGTCAGGAATCAACCTATGACTTTTTAGAAAAAGTGGTTGACGAAGTGGTTGCAATGTACAAAGAGGCGGGAGCGTCAGTCAAAAATGTACACATTGGAGGAGATGAAGTGCCCCATGATGTTTGGACAAAGTCCCCAAAATGCATAACGTTCATGGAAAAGGAATCTAAGTATAATAAGCCTGAAGAATTGTTTTATTACTTCGTTGATAGGTTCAGTACTATTTTAGATGATCGAGAAATTACCACAGCAGGATGGGAAGAGATTGGATTAAAAAAGGAAGTAAATGAGGACGATGACATTGTTCCTGTGGTTAATGAAGAATTTTTAGAAAGAAACTTTCATCCTTATATTTGGAATACAGTTTGGACATGGGGAGCTGAAGACAGAGGGTATAAATTAGCAAATGCAGGTTACAAAATAGTATTAGCAAATGTGAATAACTTGTATTTTGACTTGGCTTATAACACTGATCCTGCTGATCCAGGTTATTACTGGGGTGGTTTCGTGGATACTAAAAAGGCATGGGCATTTGTGCCGCTTAACGTATACAGTGAAAAAATCATTGATAGGTGGGGGAATGAACTTCCTGATTCCTTGCAAAATGGGAAAGAACGATTAACGGATCAAGGAAAAGAAAATATCATGGGTATTCAAGGTCAATTATGGTCTGAAACTGTAAAAGGGAGTGACATGATGGAGTATTATTTATTCCCAAAAATGTTAGGTCTTGTGGAAAGAGCTTGGGCTAAAGATCCGCAATGGGATGTTGCTGAAATGCCTTTAACTACACGCTCTCAAAAAGATGTTGATGAAAGAAAAGAAGCTAAAATCCAAAGTGATTGGAACGTTTTTTCGTCCAAGATTGGCTTTTTTGAATTGCAGCGTTTAACCTATGTAAATGGAGGGTTGAATTATAGGATTGCTCCAGCAGGAGCTGTTGTGAAAGACGAAATGTTGCATGTGAATGCTGCTTATCCTGGTTTTGAAATCAGGTATACGACTGATGGTTCAGAACCAACGGTTGGATCCACATTGTATATCGAACCAGTGGCTATAAAAGGAGGCGTACAAGTCAAATTGAAAGTGTTCAACGCTAAAGGAAGATCAAGTAGCGTAACGGTGCTCAGATAATTACTAGTTATGATTTTGTAAAAGACCCGCCCCTTGGGTGGGTCTTTTGTTTTAGTAGGAATCCTATCTTGGTGATTGGATGAAATGTCAGTAAAAAAGTAACGCGAAACATTCCGTACTTCGGGTGAAAACGTATCTTTGTTGAAAATATATTTAGATGAGTTTAAAATGTGGAATAGTTGGTTTGCCAAACGTAGGTAAATCAACCTTGTTTAACTGTTTGTCAAGCGCTAAAGCGCAGTCAGCAAACTTTCCTTTTTGTACAATAGAGCCAAACATTGGAACCATTACTGTTCCTGATCCTAGGCTGAACAAACTGGAGGAGTTAGTGAACCCGGAACGTGTTGTGCCAAACACAATTGAAATTGTTGATATTGCTGGTTTAGTAAAAGGAGCTAGTGAGGGAGAAGGTTTGGGGAATCAATTTTTAGGAAACATTCGTGAGACAGATGCTATTTTGCATGTAATCAGATGTTTTGACGATGGTAACATCATTCACGTAGAGGGAGATGTGGATCCAAAAAGGGACAAAGAAATTATAGACATAGAGTTGCAACTGAAAGACTACGAAACAGTCACGAAGCGAATTGAAAAATCTGCGAAGATTGCAAAAACGGGAAACAAGGAAGCTCAAAAACTATTAGCTATTCTTGAACAATACAAGGAAGTGTTAAATCAAGGGAAGTCAGCTAGAATTGTTCAATTGTCTGAGGAGGAACTGGTTCTTGTAAAAGATTTGAATTTACTTACTACTAAACCAGTATTGTACGTGTGCAATGTTGACGAAGCGAGTGCCGTATCAGGTAATGACTATGTAAGCATTGTCAAAAAAATTGCGAACGAAGAGCATGCTGAGATTTTAATTATTTCAGCTCAGTTGGAATCTGATATTGCAGAGTTAGATGATCAAGAAGAACGAGATTTGTTTTTGGAAGACGCGGGATTAACAGAGCCGGGGGTTAATAAATTGATACGTTCTGCTTATGACGCATTGTCATTAAGAACTTATTTTACTGCAGGGGTAAAGGAGGTTAGAGCATGGACAATCCTTAAAGGGATGACAGCTCCACAAGCTGCAGGAGTAATTCATACTGATTTTGAAAAGGGATTCATTCGCGCAGAAGTAATCGCTTATAATGACTTTGTGGAACTTGGCTCTGAAAGTGCTTGTAGAGACGCTGGTAAATTGTCTGTTGAAGGAAAAGAATATGTGGTAGAGGATGGTGATTTAATGCACTTCAGATTTAACGTGTAATTAAATAATATTAAATGATTTGGTCAAGGAAATATGAGCTAGAAGAATTCGTTCCCTATGAAAAGAATACACTTTTGGAAGCTTTGGGAATTAAATTAACGGATCTTGGTGAAGATTATTTAGAGGGAACCATGCCTGTTGATGAAAGAACAAAACAACCTTTTGGGATATTACACGGAGGAGCAAATGTAGCTTTGGCTGAAACACTGGGAAGCATAGCAGCTGGATTAGTGATTGACATGGATAAATTCATGGCTGTGGGATTAGACATTAATGCAAACCACTTGCGGCCTGTTTCAAAAGGAAAGGTTGTAGGGGTAGCAAAAGCCATTTTTATTGGAAAAAAGACACATGTTTGGGAAATTAAGATATCAGACGGGGGAACAGGAAAGCTCACTTGCATTAGTAGATTAACCATGGCGATCATGCCAAAATAAAATCATAAAAAAGTAAATTATGAAAATCATCAAAAAATTAATTTTAGCCGTAGTAATTTTATTGTTGTTGGTAATTGCATGTATAAAAGTTCTCCCTATCATTTTTAAAGATGACATCGTTCAAATGGTTAAAGATGCTGCTAACGACAATGTAAATGCGACGGTTGACTTTGGTGAGTTTGATTTGTCTTTGTTGTCTACTTTTCCTAATTTTTTGTTCGAAATTCATGACATCACAGTAATTGGAGTAGACACTTTTGCAACAGATACCCTTGTGAAACTGGGTAGATTATCATTGAAAGTCAACTTGGAAAGTGTGATGGATGGGGATTATGTCGTGGAGTCCATTGCTGTCTCTGATTTATATGCGCATGCAATTATCTTGGAGGATAGCACGGAAAATTGGGATATTACAGTAAGTGATAGTTCAATTGTGGAGGAAGAAGTTGTCGCCTTGGAGGAAGTTGATTCTTTAAAAAGTGATGCTCCTTTCAAATTTGAACTCTCCAACTTTAGTTTCAGCAACATCAATGTAATTTATGACCACAGGTTGAGCGACATGAAGGCCGAAATAGTCAACTTAAATTTAGAAGGAGATTACAAAATGAACGGTGAACAAATGACACTGAACACCATGACAAACATAGATGCTGTAACTCTTATCATGGATGGTGTTAAGTTGATGAACAGGGTTGAAATCATGGCAAAAGCCGACTTAGACATAGACAATAAAAATTCAAAGTACACTTTTAAAGAAAATGAATTTGCATTGAATGATTTAAAACTTGCAATTGATGGATGGTTGGCAATGCCTGGGGACGACATGGATTTTGATCTGAATATTGCTGCGAAAAATAACACGTTCAGTGAAGTACTGTCATTAATTCCTTCCGTTTACAAAAGTGACATTGCCGCAATCGATACGAAAGGTGATTTTTCATTGACAGCATCGTTGAAAGGATTAATGACCGAAGATAAATTACCAGCTTTCAATGTTGGCTTTTCCATTAAAAATGGATTTTTAAAATATCCTGATTTACCAGAATCAGTGAAGAATATCCAGGTAGAACTTAAGGTCGACAACAAAACGGGTGTGATTGATCATACTGTGGTGAACTTAGAATTGTTTCATTTTGAGATTGCGGATAATCCTATTGATATCAAGTTTTACGTGAGAAATGTGGAGAGCGATCCGGACATGATTGGTAATGTTAAATCGAAATTAAATTTTGAGAATCTTGCCAAAGCTCTCCCGATGGAAGAAGGAGAAGAGTACAAGGGTCGCTTGAATGCTGACATTGAGTTTGCAGGAAAACTTTCCTCTATTGAAAATGAGCAGTACGAAGATTTTGATTTAAAAGGTCAATTGACATTGATGGACCTTGTGTACAGATCACCGGATTTGCCAAATGTGAATGTGAAAAACATGCACATTAATTTTACACCTCAGTTTTTTGAATTGGGCAATTTGGACTTGACTATTGGTAAAAGTGATTTGAACGGTAAAGGTAAGATTGATAATATATTACCGTATGTCTTCAATGACGACACAATTCAAGGTTCCTTTAGTTTAAATTCTAATTACTTCAACTTGGACGAGTTAATGTCTGAGGATTCTACTGTAACTTCTTCTGAAACAGAGGCGACAGCATCTGTTGAAGGTGCAGCAGTATCAAGTGACAGTTCTTCCGCTACTGGTGTGGTTGAAGTGCCTGGGAACATTGATTTTATTTTAAACACTAATTTTAAGAAAATCGATTACGACAACATGCCCATCACTAATTTTGAGGGAAAACTAATTGTCAAAAATTCACAAGTGAAGTTCAGTGAAGCTTCTTTAAATATACTTGGAGGATCAATTACTTTGGACGGCACGTACAGTACTCAAAATCCCAAAACCCCTACGATAGACATGGATCTTTCCATTAAAAACATGGACATTCCAGTTGCATTCAGCACTTTTAATACCGTAGAAAAAATGGCTCCTATTGCCAGGCATGCAAAAGGAAGTTTTTCCACCGCGCTGAATTTAAAAGGAGCAATGACTAGTAACATGGAATTAGATTTTAATTCTTTGACAGGAACAGGAGATTTGATGACCAAGGATTTAGTAATTGAAGGACACCCTTTGTTTGACAAGCTTGCAAAAGTGCTTAAAAACCCAAAGTATAAAAAAGTTAAAGCAAATGACTTGACAATTAAATACGAGTTCAGAGATGGCAAAGTACATGTGGAGCCTTTCGAGCTGAAAATAGGAAATACAACAGCTCAAGTTCACGGTTGGAATTCATTTGAACAAACGCTAGAATATACTTTTGAGTTTGAAATTCCTCGTGAAGAGTTTGGAGGGGAAGCAAATGCTTTGCTTTCGTCGTTGGAGTCTCAGGCTAGTCAGTTTGGAGCGAAGATTGCTTTAGGTGAGTATGTACTAGTTGACGTCATCGCTAGTGGACCCGTTTCTGACCCTGCTTTAAAACTGGTTCCTAAAGGAATGTCTGGCGAGGAAGGTAAAAGTATGAAAGAACAAGCTTCTGATGCTGTAAAGGAGGTAGTTAAGGAGAAAGTTGACGAATTGAAAAACAAGGCAAAAGAAGAGAGTGACAGGTTAAAAAGAGAAGCAGAAGACAAAGCGAGAGCTGAAGGTGACAGATTGAAAAAAGAAGCAGAAGCAAAAGCACAAGCTGAGGTTGACAAACAAAAAGCAGTGTTAAAAGCAAAAGCGGATGCTGAAAAGAAGAAGCAAGAACAAGCTTTGAAAAACGAAGCTAAAAAATTACTCAAAGGTTGGTAGCAACCTTAAAGTTATTTAGAAGATAAAATAATGAAAACAACATTTTACATGGCGACTATAAAGTGCATCTTGACTGTTGTGTTGTTTCATGTTGCTATATTTTCGTACTCTCAGGATGGTAATTGTCAGGTTGAGGTTCCAAAAAAAGCACATAAGAACTTTAAGAAATTAAAAAAGAAGTCTTCCGTAAGTAGCGCTGATATCAATTCTGAAATCAAATTACTTATTGCTGAGTACCCTAATTATGTAGATCCCGTTTATTATTTAGCAGATTTGTACAAAAAAATGACTTTCAGGACTACTGATCCTGAATTGCAAAAAAAATTCATATCAAAATCCATTGCATATTATGAGCAATCTATTTCAGTTTGTTCGGAGTTCTCTGGTCATTTGGCGTATTATTACTTGGGTATATTTCACCATAAATACAAAAAGGATTTAAAAACAGCTGCGCATTACTTTCAGGATTATTTGGATAAAGAGCTGGAACACCCCAAGTCCTACAAAAAAATAGCTACCAATTTGGCTGACGAGTATTTCACGAAATTTCGTTTACTAAAGCATCCTGTACCTTATGATCCAGAAGAGTTGGCAGGAGTAAATACTGATGAGGATGAATACTTGCCAATGTTAACCCCAGATAATAATTATTTGTATTTAACTCGAAAAAGAACATCGCCATTAGATCCAACTCAGCCATTAAAAAATGGCAATGACTTTAATGAGTATTTTTGTAAAAGCAAAAAAATGTACGGTGGATCCTTTTCTCATGGTCGGTTGCTAGGAAAACCTTTTAATCAATTTCTTGAACCTATAAGCGGTTTGAAACTTGTTGGGCAAGGTGGAATTTGTATTACTCCAGACAACAAAGAAATGTACATTACTTTGACTTTGTTGGTTCCAGCAAAAGGTCAAGGTTATAAGAATACTCAGCTGTATTATACTAAGAAAAGAGAAGGGCAATGGAGTCCATTAAAACCAGTAGGTAGGAACATTAATGATGAAAATAATTTACCTACCTGGGAAGGTCAAGCCACGATTTCGGCTGACGGAAACATGATGGTGTTTTCGACCGCTCGACCGAGTAGCGTGGAATTTACCGTAGGAAGTGAAACCTATAATTCAATGGATTTGTACGTCGTGCACAAAATGACGAATGGAATGTGGGGAAGACCAAAAAACATGGGGGAAGTAATCAATACTCCAGGTAACGAGAAAACACCATTTTTGCATTCCGACAGTAAAACCTTGTATTTTTCTTCCAATGGTCATCCAGGGATGGGAGGTTATGATATTTTTTACACTCAAATGACGGATGAAGGAGAATGGACAAAACCTGAAAACATTGGATATCCGATAAATAGCGAAGGTGATGAGCACGGACTAATGGTTAGTTTGGATGGTAAGTTCGCCTACATGTCTTCTGGTGAGAAAGGAGGCTCGGACGGGGGGTTGGATATTGTATATTTTCCATTGCATAAAAAAGCTAGGCCTGAGAAAGTAATGTTCATCAAAGGGAAGTTGGAAGCGAAGGATGGTGCGATAGTGAAGAACGGAAAAATAACAATAACAGATGAGGAAACAGGTGAGGTTCATCAGGCTATTGTCGATGAAACTACAGGTGAATATGTTGCTGTGGTCTCTGTTAAAGACCCGACAAAGCAAAAGATTAAAAAGGAAACGGTGATCTTGGAGCTTGACCAGGAAGAACATGAAGTTCCATTTGGAAGCAAAATTGCTACTGTGAATGGTAAGGAGGAGATTATTCCACCAGGGGCTTCAGTGGTAAAACTCAACATAAAAAAGGAGGTCGTGTTGAAGAAAGGAGAAAAAATTAGAAGAGTTAACAAGGAGAGAACGGTAATTCCGGTTGGTTATCAAGTTATAGTTGAAAAAAAGAAGCAAAAGGTGGTTAAACAAGAACAGTTGGAAATTGAAAAAAGTAAAAAACAAAAGTTCTTAATTTCGGCCACTGGTGATGACATGGCTTTTTCCACAGAAAGTATTGAAGTAGATCCCGAAAATATTGACGGAGTAGTTAAAATAAATAACAAAAAAATTGAAATAGAGAAAGGAGATAAGGGCGAAGTCATTAGGCTTAACGAACTGAACTTTGCTGTTAACAGTCATTTGCTGAATTCTAAAAGCATGTTGGTCCTTGACGAATTAATCAAGTTTTTAAAAGCTAAGCCTCGAATGAGAATTTCTATTCATGGACATACTGATAATGTGGGGTCTGAAACTAAAAACTTAAAATTGTCTAACGAAAGAGCAAGAGAGGTAGAGGCTTTCTTAATAGATAATGGAATAAGTACGAAAAGGTTAA
>JBLIAZ010000062.1:0-12724 GCA_047631875.1 Saprospiraceae bacterium | reverse complement strand
TAAATTTCGTAAAGGAAAACTGGTGGGAGGAATACCATGCTACAGGTAAAATAAAATCTAGAGGTACTTATGTCAACAACAAAAAACAAGGAGACTGGATGATGTACTTTGAAAATGGTAATTTACACCGTCTTGGACCTTTTGACAGCGACCAAATGCACGGCTGGTGGAAATATTACAATAAAAAAAACCAAATCATCAGCGAAGGAAATTATTCGAAAGGAGGAAAACATGGGTTTTGGATTACCTATAAAAATGAGATTATCCACACCGAGGGAAAGTACGAGCAAGGTGAAGCTATTGGTTTATGGAAATACTACAAAGAAGACGGAACACTAGAAAGCACATTTGACTTTGAGTAACACAAAAAAAATAGGCGTAATTATCCCAGCTTTTAATGAGGAGGATTCTATTGGAAAAGTGGTAAATGATATACCAAAGGAACTTGTCAGTGAAATTGTAGTGTGTAACAACGGCTCCACAGACAGCACAGCGCTCGTTGCAAAAAACGCGGGAGCCACCGTGCTGTTTGAAAGTAAGAACGGCTATGGAAATGCTTGTTTGGCTGGAATAACTTACTTTGAACAACAGGAAGTAAAACCTGACATCATCGTTTTTTTGGATGGTGATTACTCCGACTACCCTGGTGAAATGGTGAACTTAGTTCGTGAAATAGTTGAAAAAGATGTTGATTTAGTAATAGGTTCACGTGCTAGTGGTCAAAAAGAAAAAGGATCCATGACTGCTCCACAAATTTTTGGTAATTGGCTAGCCACCAATTTAATGCATTTGTTTTACGGCGTAAAATTCACGGACTTAGGTCCTTTCAGGGCTATTAAATGGGATGCATTGATGAAATTAAAAATGCAGGATAAGACATACGGCTGGACCATCGAAATGCAACTTAAAGCAATAAAATCAAAAATGAAAACCACTGAAATCCCAGTGAATTACAGGAAAAGAATTGGGGTTTCGAAAGTGTCAGGAACTGTAAAAGGAAGTATTTTGGCTGGGTATAAAATACTTACTGCGATATTCAAATATTTGTAACTTTACATCATGGCAACACAAACTAAATCGTTAAAAGCAAACGGGAGTAATTTAGCAGACGCTAAGCACCAAATAGCGCTGTTGAACAAAGACAAAACTCCTGATTTCAACGACTACTTGAAACGTGCTAAGGAATTCCCACTTAAACCAAGCACTTTGGAAATCATGCAAATCAACGTGGGGAAAATGTGTAACCAAGTGTGTGAACATTGCCATGTAGACGCTGGTCCTGACCGAAAGGAAATCATGACCAAGGAAATCATGCAGGAGTGTTTGACAGCCTTGGACAGCTGCCCAAGTATTACTACCATTGATTTAACTGGAGGAGCTCCTGAAATGAATCCTAATTTTAAGTGGCTGGTCACCGAACTTGCTAAACGAGGAAAGGAAATCATTGTGAGGAGTAACTTAACGATTTTGCTTGCTAACAAAAAATACCAAGACTATCCTCAGTTTTTTACTGACAACAAGGTACATCTGATAGCTTCCTTACCTTGTTACACAGAAGAAAACACGGATAAACAGCGAGGTGATGGAGTATTTGCTAAATCCTTAAAGGCCATTACAATTTTAAATAAACTAGGATACGGAAAAGAAGGAACTGGACTTGTATTGGATTTTGCCTTCAACCCAGGAGGCCCTTACCTACCTGGAAAACAAGCCGACTTAGAGGCCGATTACAAAAGAATACTAGGTAACAAATACAACATTGTTTTTAACAGCTTGTACACCATTACCAACATGCCGATCAGTCGGTTTTTAGATTACTTAATTGTTATTGGGAAGGATCGGCAGTACATGGAGTTATTGGTGAATGCTTTTAACCCCAACACAGTGAAATCGGTAATGTGTAAAAACACCATTTCAATTTCATGGGATGGTTTATTGTACGATTGTGATTTTAACCAAATGTTGGATCTACCAGTGGCCTCAAGCGGAAAATCAATTGCTGAATTCAATGCAGATGATTTAGCCAAAAGAAACATCATAGTAAACCAACATTGCTACGGTTGTACTGCGGGTGCTGGAAGTAGCTGTCAAGGAGCCTTTGTTTAAACCCATGGATAATCAACTCATCATATTTGCTAAAAACCCAGTACTTGGTAAAGTCAAAACCAGACTGGCCGCAACCGTAGGTAATCAAAAAGCATTGGAAATTTACAAAGAACTCCTTGCGTACACTTGTGCTATATGTTCCAAAGCAAATGCAAATAAGTTTGTGTTTTACAGTGATTTCATTGATGAGCAAGATTTATGGAACGAAACCAAACACAAAAAAAAGCTTCAATGGGGGAATGATTTAGGGAAGCGAATGGCCAATGCTTTTGAAGAAACCCTCAACAATGACAGTAAAGCGATCATCATTGGAACTGATTGCAAAGAACTTACTCCCGAAATCATTAATCAAGCTTTTGGAGCATTAGAATATGTGGATGTGGTACTTGGACCAGCTGTTGATGGAGGGTATTATTTAATAGGAATGAAAAACTTGAACATGAATTTGTTCAATGACATCAGTTGGAGCACTAGTCAGGTACTGGACCAAACAATCAATAAAATGAACAAGGAAAAGTTAAGTTACTTGCTGTTAAAAACCCTCTCTGACATTGACACCGAAGAGGATTTAAAACGACCATAACGTGAAAAAGCTAATCTTATCCTTTGTTATACTAAGCGGAAGCTACCTTAATGCTCAACAAGAAGTAAAATCAGGAGCCTATTCCCTGATGTTAAAAACACTTTTATCACATACAGTCCCTGAAATAAGTGTGGATTCTGCAGCAAATATTACTGACAGTACCACCGTTTGGCTGGATGCAAGAGAAAGCAACGAAGTAAAGGTAAGTACCATCAAAAATGGAATTCCAGTTGGGTATGATAACTTTGAAATATCCTCGGTGGACAGCATTCAAAAAGACATTAAAATCATTGTGTATTGCTCAGTAGGTTACCGAAGTGAAAAAGTAGCAGAGAAACTGATCAAAGCTGGATACACGAATGTTTCTAATTTATACGGAGGGATCTTTGAATGGGTAAACCAAGGTCAAAATACCTATATGGACTCTACTGTTACACCTAAAGTTCACGCTTATAATAAGGTTTGGGGAGCATGGCTTAGCAAAGGCCAAAAGGTTTACACTAAATAATGAATGCTGCGCTTAAAATAATCATAGATTCTTCAATTGGAGCTTACCATAATTTTATTGAATCAGTCACAAACCCACTGATGCACAACAATTACTTTTACTTGTTGTTGGTCATCAGTTTAGCTTGTTGGGGATTAGAAATTTTATTCCCTTGGCGAAAAGATCAAAAGCTATTCAGAAAAGATTTTTGGCTGGACGCATTTTACATGATTTTCAATCTTTTTCTTTTTTACATTGCTGGCTATGCCGCTCTTTCCAATGTTGGTGTTAATTTATTTAATGATTTCTTAACGCTGTTTGACGTTCAAAACATCGTGGTCTTAAAACTATACGATAGTCCCAAATGGTTGCAATACTTCACTATGTTTGTTGTTGCCGATTTCATCCATTGGAACATCCACCGACTTTTGCATCGTGTTCCATTTTTATGGAAGTTTCACAAAGTTCACCATTCGGTCAAAGAAATGGGATTTGCCGCCCACCTTCGATTCCATTGGTTTGAAAGTATTTTTTACAAGTCGATTCAATACATTCCAGTAGCCATGATTGGATTTGGCTTACAGGATTTTTTCTTGATGCACATCGTTACCATTTCCCTTGGGCATTTAAACCACAGCAACCTCAACTTGAGTTATGGCCCGTTGAAGTACATTTTTAATAATCCTAAAATGCACATCTGGCACCATGCTAAGAACCTGCCTAAAGGCAGTTCCGGTGTCAACTTTGGGATTTCACTTAGCGTGTGGGACTATTTGTTTAAGACTGATTATATTCCTTATTCAGGAAAAGACATTGAACTAGGTTTTGATCACCTAGAGGACTACCCTGAAAAGTTCGGAGGACAAATGATTGATCCGTTTAAGTAAGCTGCTTTACGGAGTAATTAAATCTCCAATATCAAGATTTTTTCCAGCCAACCTTGGTTTCCGTCTTGTGTTTTGATGTTGAGCCAGTTTTCGGACTCCTCGATGAATTCTATTTTAGTGCCCTCGTTCAATTCAAACAGCAGCATAGCGTCTTCATTTGGTTCACTCCTGACTTCCACACCATTAATTGACACAATACCCGCCGATGCACTGCACACTTGGTGCTTTTGTACAGTCCCCCACAAATACAAACAAAGAGCAATTAGCAAGACCACCCATGAATTTGAAAAGGTGAATTTTTTTTCCTTTTTTTTCATTCTATAAAATAAAACAACGCCAACAAGCAGACAAAGCACACTGAAAACACCAATTAAATCATACGATATTACAGCGTCAACCTCTTTAAACAAAGGTTTAAACGAAAACGAAGGTAGCTTTTCAAATTTATCAATCAAAGTTCCATTGACCACTGATAAATTATGTGCCGCATCCTCATTCCCAGGATTGATTGTCAATGCTTTTTCGTAGTATAAAATAGATTGTGCTTTATCCCCCATTTTGAAATAGCAGTTTCCTAAATTGTAGTACAAAGCCTCCGACACCACCCCTGAATCAGAAAAAGAACGGTATATAGCTTCTGCCTGTACATATTCACCATCATCATAAAGTGATTTTGCTGAATCTAGCATTAAGGCATCTTGAGTACCCTGTGCTACAGACACGTTGCCACAGCTTACTGTCAACATTAAGATCACAAACAATATTATCAAATTTGTCTTACCCATTACCCTAGTTCAGTTATCATTTCTTG
Source organism: Saprospiraceae bacterium (assembly GCA_047631875.1). Taxonomy (GTDB): domain Bacteria; phylum Bacteroidota; class Bacteroidia; order Flavobacteriales_C; genus JBLIAZ01. The sequence continues at coordinate 7,850 of JBLIAZ010000062.1, read as the reverse complement.
CACTTCTTTGAACACTTCAGGTTTGCTAACCCCGATAGGAGAATACCTTGCCATGCCACATTTACTTTGTAAATTCAAAATGTCTTGTATTTTATTTTGCGACAAATTCATATTCAACAAAGCATCTCGCAGTGATTCACTGCTAAAATCTTGAGGTAAAATATTAAACCTATCCATAAAATAGGTGTTCATAGCTATTTCAATTTTTTCGTAAAATTCTTTATCATCAGCATTCAAAGCTTTTTCTGCATCCTTCAAAACAGACTTCGCTTTTTTCAATGCACCCTTTTTCTTTTTGCTTATTAGCTCTTGTTCACTTGCCTTTTTTGGCTTATAAAACACCAACAGAAACAGCGATCCAAATCCTAGCACTGCACTCAGCCCATGATGAATCGGAGAGGCAAAAAACTCACTTTTCTCACCAGAACTAAAACTGTAGTTATTATTTAGATAACGAACGTCATTACCCTTAATTTCAACGTTTTGACCTGATCCACTATACACTACATTTCCACCACCTAAATCTTCATCACCAATCACATTGATGTTCGTTTTATTTACCGACAACTGCTTGTACTTTTTTGAACTCAAATCAAAATAAGACATGTTTAAGCCTGGAATATCTTGTGCACCATTCGCCCTTGGTATTGCTACGTATTCTTTGGTTAATTTACCTACATAAGTTTTACCCGTAGCCTTGTATCCATTAATGGACTTGGGCTCAAATACCTCCCAAGCTTTGTTCCAATTGAGTGACAATTCTTTTAACGTCGAAAAATTACCGCTTCCCGAAAACTCGTACTTTGCAGTTAGCGCATCGTTAATTAACAACTCATCTTTGTCTAGTTTCCTTTTTAAGGTGAACTGTCCAACCAACCCGCAAAAGTCGGCAGGAGCAACAGGTAAAGGTTTTACGTTGACTGTAACAGATGGGGCATGCACGACATGAGGAATTTCTTCTCCTCTTGTCCTAAAAAAGCCGCGATTAACGTACTTATACGTTACATAATTTAAAGTAAAAGAAGGAACTGTGACTTTCCCTCCCTTGATTGGAAATAGTAAATGTTTTTGTAGCACCAGAAGTAAATAGTTCCTTCCATTGATGTTTACCCTTGAATTGGTCATTCCTTCCATGTCCTTCACCGAAAAAGGTCCAAAGTTTTTAAACTGCCCCGCATTTTTAAGCTGACCTCCATCCGTGATTGCATCAACAGTAAACAGGGTATAAGTAATTGTAAAACCTTCCCCGACATAGGGACTTGATTTACTGACCTCTGCTTTAATAAACCTATCCTTAGAAGCTTCAGTTGTTGACACATTCAAAGCAGTCACTTCAATAGTGAAAGCTGGCGTCTTGTACGTTTTCCCATCGTACTTCAAAATGCCTTGAGGAATCTTTACCCTGCCTTTTTTCTTAATTTTCAATTCAAAAGTAACCTCGTATCTACTGACCGTTTTATAAGCACGTTTCCCGTTAACTATAGTCATTGAACGGCTACTGGAAGAACTCACAGAGTTATTGACCACCTCAAAATCTTCCGAATTGGGAATTTGCACACCGTTGTAATCACCGTTTTCTATTTTATAAGTCAAAAACACATGCTCAAAATCATAGTATGATTTTTTACTGGTAAAAGTCGTAAACTTTAATTGCCCAGCCAACATTACAGCAGGCATAGCAATGAACAACATCAATAAAATAAGCTTACTTTTTTTCATTTTTACGTTTCAAAAATACAGTTACCAAGCAACTCTACCAATCTTTATCGCCTTTCTTGGACTTCCTCATTTCCATTTTTATGATCTTTTTCCGAATGCCCTGTTCGTCGTTCTCCAAAGCTTTTAGCAATTGCTCCGCTTGTTCTTTGGTTAGCTTTTGAGGCTCACCTACTTGACTCTTTTTACTGTCTTTTGGAGGCTGTTGGTCTTTCTTGCTGTCCTTATCCTTTTGTTCCTTGTTCTTTTGCTCTTGTTTCTTTTTTTCTGCTTCCTCCTTTTCTTTCTTTTTCTGTTCCTCGCTCTTTTCTCCCTCATTTTCCTGGCCCTTCTTTTCTTCCTGGTCACCTTGTTCGCCCTTTTCTTTGTCCTTACCTTTTGAATCCTTGTCTTTTTTATTTTTCTCGTCGCGCTTTTTCTTGTCCTTACTCTCTTTACTTTCCTTATTATCTTCCCCGTCTTTTCCTTCTTTGTTGTCTTGATCTTTTTGCTGCTCCTCGTTTTCCTTTTTTTGCTGAATCATCGACTTTGCATACGCTAGGTTATACCTCGCATCTTCATGCTTATAATCTTTCCGCAACACATTTTTATACCCAGAGACAGCCTTTTCCAACTCTCCTGTTTTAAGCATCGCATTAGCCCGGTTGTACATTGCCTTAGTTTGCTGTGCTTTGCCTTTACCGTTCAAAATAACCTTGTCGTACAATGCAATCGCTTCCTCAAACTGTTCCTTTTGGTAATATGCATTCGCTAAATTATACTGCGCTTTTGACGACTCAGGGTTCAATTCCAAAGCCTTGTGGTATTTTTCAACAGCCACATCATAAATAGAATCCTTGTATGCTTTATTTCCTTCTCGAATAGGCGTCAACTCTTTTTGCCCCACAAGCATTGTGCTTGCCAACAAAACTAGCCCCACTATGACACTGATCTTTTTCATGACTCGCTTTTTATCTTTACTTTATTACTGAAAATAAACAGCTCAAGGACCAACAGCCCAAAACCTATCAATAAAAAATACACAAACCTGTGCTCGTACAAACTGAACTTTTTTGCTCCGTACTCCTCTTGATCCATTCCCCTGATTTGATCAAACAAGTAAGACAAACCCAAGTTTTGATTGCTCGACCTCACGTACTTCCCATTACTTAAATCAGCCAAACTCATGAGTAAATCCTCGTTTATTTTCGTCACGATAGTACTGCCACTCTTGTCTTTTTGCAACCCCACTTTTTTTCCATTCAAATACTCTGGAATTGTACTTCCTTTTGTAGTCCCTATTCCCAAAGAGTAAATATTGATTTCTTGTTCACCACAAGACTTTGCTATTTCAAGTGCTTCTTCGTCATGATTTTCCCCATCTGTAATTAAAATGATCGCTCTCCCTTTGGTTTTTTCTTTTGAAAAGGCTTTGATCGACTTTTTTAAAGCTGCTGCCACAGATGTTCCTCCCACAGGTATCATTGATGTAGAAATCTCACTCAAATACATCTTAGCTGCTCCGTGATCACTTGTCAAGGGTAATTGCAAGTATGCATCTCCAGCAAATATTACAATTGCAATCCTGTCAGCGCCTAATCGGTCAATGATTTTGGAAATCGCATGTTTCGCCCTTTCCAGCCTGTTAGGTTTTATGTCCTCAGCCAGCATGCTTTTAGAAACATCTAAAGCAAATACTAAATCAACCCCCTTTTGCTTCACCTCTTCTTTTTTGCTTCCGAATTGGGGATTCGATAAGCCCATCAGCAAAAATGACATACCAAAAAGCCAAATCATCATTTTAAAGGAAGCTCTTCTTGTTATTTTTGTTGGAAATAGAAAGCCTTCGTTCCCTAGGTCGGTAAACTGTTTTAATTTCTTTTTACGAACGCGTTTTTGATACCAATACCACAACGACAATAAAAACAAAATTAGGAAACCCCAAAACATACCTGTTTGTTGAAACCTGAAAAAATCAGGGTCTCCAAACCAAGAATAAGATATGTTTTTTATAAACTCAACCACCTTTAAATCATACTTTTAAATACTAAAACCTTAAGTAATTTACCAGATAATAATAACGAAAATGACAACAATGCAAAAGGCATGAACAACTCTGTTTTACTCGTGTATTTTAAACTTGCCAACTCCGTCCTCTCCAGCAAATCAATCTCCTTGTAAATTGCTTTTAAATGCTTATTGCTTATTGCCCTAAAATACTTTCCGTTGGTTTTATCTGCAATTTCTTTTAAAAGCTTTTCATCAATTTTTACTTCTATTTTTTGAATGACAGTTTGCCCAAATAAATTAACCCCTGCTGGATAATCCGCCATTCCATTTTTCCCAACCCCTATTGTGTATACTTTTATCCCGAATCGTTCGGCAAGCATTGCTGCGGTTTCTGGAGCTATGTCACCTGAATTATTCTCCCCATCGGTAAGTAATATCACTACTTTACTTTGAGCCTTAGAATCCTTTAAACGCTTGATGGCAGTTGCTAATCCTGATCCTATCGCTGTACCATCCTTTAATATTCCTGTTTTTAGTCCTTCAAACAAATGAATCAAACGCTTATGATCAATGGTAAGTGGACATTGTGTGAAACTTTCACCAGCAAACACCACTAAGCCAAACCTGTCTGACGACCTGCCTTTGATAAACTCCGAAGCAATCGCTTTAGAAGCCTCCACCCTGTTAGGTTTAAAATCCTGAGCTAACATGGACGAAGACAAATCCATGGCAATCACAATGTCAATTCCTTTCGCTTGCTCTTCCTCCCAACTGAAAGCGTCCTGGGGACGAGCTATCGCAAAAACCAAAAAACAAAGGGCTACAACTGAAAGCAAGTGAGGAATAAAAGGCAACATATTGTACAATTTTCTTTCATTGTTTACAAATGCAGTATCACTTACCCTAAGCTTCGACCTGTCTTTCACATACCTAAAAACAAGCCATACCAGCAAAAGAGGAACTAAAAGTAGTAAATAAAAAGCATGTGGATTAGCATACATATCCCATTGGAATATTTTCCCAAAGGCAGTACTGAACATTAAATCGTAATCCTTATTACTCATTGTCGGTTGTTGATTTAAGCTCAGTCAAAGCTACAAGCTCCTTTAAATTCTCAATCGCTTTCTCATGCTGACCCTGCACTCCAGTGGCCTTTGCAAACTTTACCATGTCTGCAAACAGCAAGGTTTGTTCAATCTTAGCGAACAGCATTTTATCTCCTACGAGAATTTGTAATTGCGTTAAAATTTCATCGGAAGTTTGTTCCATTGCATTAATTTTAAACCTGTGCTCCAAATAGGATCGCATCAAGGCAGTAACCAGAGAATGGAATTCTTTGACTTCTCCCTTTTGCCAATATTTTGCTTCCTCAATTTTTACCAAATTTGGCCAAAAAGTATCCATGAAAGGAATTTCAGGCACTACATCATCTTTCAACTTTTTGTTTAACTTGTACTTATTATAATACCATCTTGCAACCCAAATAATCAACAACGCAGCAACCAAAAACCCCATCACCTTACCAATGACAACCAAGACTTCTTGCATGGTAATTGGCTCATCTTCTATGTCTTGAATTCCATGAATATTGCTGCTTAAATCAACCTTAGCACCAACAACACCTACACTCATGCTTCGACTTTGAATCGTGCTGTCTTTCACATGAAAAGTTACAAATGGAATCAGGAAACTTCCCGTATCGAAGGAGGTAATGTAAATTTGCTGGGTAAATTGATAGCCAAGATCACTGAACGTAGAATCGACCTTCCCCACAAATAAAACTTCGAGCTCAGCGGATAGCGGATCTTGAAATTCAGGCAAAAGCACCGCTTCAATTGGTGAAGTAATTTGGATAGTCAAGGTGTCAGGCTGACCAACTAACACTTTGCCTTGGCTCAAATAAGTGTTTATTTGCTGTGCATTCACAACAAACCCAAGTAATACTGCAATGGTCATGATCAAGCTTCTCATCGTGACCTGTGTTTAAATGCTTTCCTTAAATCTTTCACGTAGGACGCATGCGTTACTAAATTAACCTCGTCTACTCCCGAGCGTTTTAAGCTGTTTTTATATTCTTCCTCGATTCCTGAGCGCCACGTCAAAAACTTATCCTGAAGCCTTTTACTAGAAGTATTAACCACGCTAGACTTTCCAGACTCCGAATCAGTGACCGACACCCAACCTAAGTCAGGCAAAGTGTTGTCGAACTTATCCAACACCCTAATAGCCATCACATCATGCTTTCTATTCGCTAACCTCAATTGCTTTTCATAACCTACATCAAGGAAGTCCGAAATCAAAAAGGCTGTACATTTCTTTTTTACAGCCTTGGTGAAAAAACCTAAAGCTTCAGATAAATTCGTTTTTCGGTGCACTGGTTGAAACTCTAACAGGTCACGTATGATCCTTAACACGTGCTGTTTTCCTTTGCGCGGGGGGATGTATTTTTCTACTTGATCGGTAAAAAACACGACCCCCACTTTGTCGTTGTTGTATATAGCCGAAAACGCCAACACGGCACATACCTCAGCCATGTAATCTCTCTTATTTTGTTGCGCAGTCCCAAAATAAGAAGAGTTACTTACATCAACCAGCATCATTACTGTTAATTCACGTTCTTCCTCAAAGGTTTTAATAAATGGCTCGTTAAAACGGGCTGTGACGTTCCAATCAATAGCCCTGGTTTCATCACCAGGGTAATATTGCCTTACTTCCGCAAACTCCATCCCCACGCCTTTAAAAGCACTATGGTATGAACCAGCAAACAATTGTTTACTCGCCCCACGAGCTTTTATCTCGATCCTCTTAATTTTTTTTAATAGCTCTTTTGATTCCATTTATAACCGCCTAGAACTAAGGCACTTCAATTTTGTTGATAATTTTGTTGATGATGTCGTCCGAACTCATTTCTTCGGCCTCAGCCTCAAAGCTCAAACTCACCCTGTGCCGTAACACATCTGGCGCAATCGCCCTGATGTCCTCTGGGACTACATATCCACGCCTGTTTAAAAACGCGACTGCTTTGGCTGCCTTTGCAATGTTTATGCTCGCTCTTGGGCTTGCTCCCACATTAATCAAAGGTGTTAATTCAGCTAATCCATAGTCCTCAGGAGTTCTTGTAGCAAAAACTAAGTCCAATATGTATTGTTCAATTTTTTCATCCATGTATACCTCCTTTACCAGTTCCCTTGCTTTCACAATTTGATCCGTAGTCACAACTGCGTTAGGTTCTGGGAAATTCTTTTGAAGGTTTTGTCGCATGATTTTTTGTTCGTCTTTCTTGTTTGGATATCCTAAACTCACTTTTAACATGAACCTGTCTACCTGTGCTTCGGGCAATGTATAAGTTCCTTCTTGTTCAATAGGGTTTTGAGTAGCAAGTACTAAAAATGGATTCGGTAGTTGATAAGTGTCCGATCCGATGGTCACCTGATTTTCCTGCATGGCCTCTAACAAGGCACTTTGTACTTTCGCTGGAGATCGGTTAATTTCATCAGCCAATACAAAATTGGCGAATATCGGTCCTTTCTTTACTATGAATTCTTCCTTGCGTTGATTGTAAATTAAAGTGCCGATCACATCGGCAGGAAGTAAATCAGGGGTAAATTGAATTCTACTAAAGTCAGCTTTAATTGTTTTTGACAAAGTATTAATTGCCAAGGTTTTAGCTAAGCCAGGAAGCCCCTCCAACAACACATGACCATTAGACAACAACCCGATCAGCAAACTGTCAATCATCTTTTTTTGACCTACAATCACCTTGCTCATTTCTGATTTTATCAAATCGACAAATGCACTTTCTTTGTTGATCTTGTCGTTAAGTTCAGTGACTGAAATTTCAGCACTTACTTCTTTTTTTTCACTTACTTCTTCTGTATCCATGTGTTAATTTTGAATGCTAAAAATAAGACGAATAGGACAAATACCGAAAATCTTTCTCTCTTTTTTAGCAGTTAATTATTGTTAACTACAAAACAGGGTGCATTACCAATAAATACCTAAGCCTGCTTTTAACTTATTAAATGTAAAATGCCTTTTAATATCCAAGAACAAAAAGACGAATACCACTGAATACTCAGTAACAATTAGCAAATAATTCTCGTTGAAATTCACATTACCGTATGCCCAATAGGACAAGAACACCA
>JBLIAZ010000061.1:0-13167 GCA_047631875.1 Saprospiraceae bacterium | reverse complement strand
CTCCTATGAAAGCCCTATCTCTTAAGCTTAAAGCGCTAGCTGTACTCCTTTTTTTAACAAGTGCAACAGCTATTACAGCTCAAAAAATTATTGGGTACATTCCACAATACAGAACAACTGCTCAAATGGACGCTGCCATCGAGTGGGATAAAATGACGGACTATTATTACTTTGGATCGATACCTACAACCTCTGGAGGAATAACTTTAGAGCAGTCAACAAGATTTGATCATGTTAAAGCTAAAGCCACGACGTATGGCAAAAATGTTTGGCTTTCTTGTGGAGGTTGGAATAAATCAAGTGCCTTTATTACTGTAGCAAATAGCGCTAGTTTGAGTCAAACTTTTGCGAATAATGCACTTGCAATGTGTACAAATCATGGTCTTACAGGAATTGACATTGATTGGGAATTTCCCGCTTACGGTCAAGAAACAGCTTTCAAAAACTTTTTTAAAATATTGTACGAAACTTTAAATCCTGCTGGTTTCAAGGTTTCTGCAGCAGCAGGGGGTGAGGCCGCCCACGCTGACAAATGGCAAGCAGATTTGTTTAATTACATCGATGATTTGAATATCATGTCCTACGATGCAAGTGCGGGCTATAGTAACCATGCGTCTTTGCAATTTATGAAAGATGCGATGACCTTATACAACGCTCAAGGCTGTCCATACAGCAAAATGTTAGGGGGGGTTGCCTTTTACAGCAGGTGCGCAGGCGTATTAATGTACAGTGAAATTTTGAATGGAGTTGGCTCCTCCGACAAACCTGGAACTTTCGCAAATGACCTTACAGGAGGATACTGCTACAATGGGAAAACAACCATTGAAGCAAAAGTTGATTATGTCATGGGTTTAGGCGGAATAGGTGTTTTAATATGGGAAGTTACACAAGATATTTTAGGAACCTATTCTTTATTAGGGGGTACCCATGATGCAATGGATAAACACAATTGCTCTTCTCCAGGGCCAAATTTAGGAACTGACCAAAGTATTTGCGGAGTCAGTAGCATTACTTTAGATGGTGGTGTTTCACCACAATCAGGAGTGAGCTTCACTTGGAAAAAAGGAGCCACCACTTTAGTTAGTGGTTCATCATCAGCAAATACTTATGCTGCAGTATCAAGTGGTACATACACTTTGGAAGTGTGGAAAGGAGGCTGTAATCGTTCAGACGTGATTGAGATTACAGGAGCTTTAGGTTCGGTGAGTTTGGGAGGGCCATATGACTTATGTGCTCCAATATCAGTGACCTTGAATTCAGGAGTAACCGGAGGAGGAAAAACATTTGAATGGCAAAAAAACAGTACTCCAATTTCAGGGTCTACTGGTTCAACTTATGAAGCTAAAACAGCTGGAACATACAAAGTAATTGTATCAGCTAGTGGATGCAGTTCGATAAATGGAACAGCAACGGTTACTTCATCTGTTCCCTCAGCAACTAATGATACGACTTGTATTGCTGGTGATAAAGCAACTATCACTGCTTCGGAATCGGTTAACTGGTATAGCTCATCTAGCAGCTCTACAGTACTAACAACAGGGACAACTTACGAACCAAGTCCAAGCGTGAATACCACCTATTGGATGGGAGGAACTGGAGCCGCTTCTGTTTCACATACTACTATGAAAACAGCCTTTTCGGGAGGGTGGCAAGCAAACTCTCAAGTTTATGGAAATAAATTGATTGTGGCTGCTGAACTTACAATGGACGAGGTTTATGTAAATGCCGAAGGAGGAAATGTAGTGGTGAATTTGGTTGCCAATGATGGTACAACAGTAGTTAAAACGAAAACGTTTAGTTCGGTCTCGGGCGAAACCGCTTTGAACCTTGGGTGGACAGCAATACCGGCAGGAACATATTATTTAAACGCAGTTGGAACCACAGGAAACCTTTGGGTTGACAATGCAGCAAATGCATCAGATCATGAAGTTGCTGGAGTCATCACTATTGAAAAACAATGTTACGCAGATTGGGGATCGCCCTATGGATCTGCTTATGTTGCTAGTTCAAACTACGGTAATTTCTTTAAGTTGAAAGTAACGGTAGGATCATCTTGTGATAGGGTTCCTGTTGAGGTGATAGTTGACGGCAGTAATGCTAAATGTATTCTTACCTCAACGGCTGAGCATACAACTGGCGACATTCAAGTATATCCAAATCCGAGTAGCAATGTGTTTACGGCGGTCTTTACAGAAGCATCCACAATAAAAATAGTTAACCTTAGCGGTATTAAGGTAGAAGAATTCAACTCCACAGCAGGTAAAATTACCTTTGGAAAGAATTTAAAAGCAGGAATTTACTTTGTTAATTTTCAAACAGCTAGCGGGATAAAAACCATTAAAGTGGTAAAGAGGTTTTAAACAACCTCTGGGATTTCCACCCAATCTCCACCATCTTTTATTAGTTCAATCAGTTCGTCCACGGCTTGTTCGCTTGGGATGCCTTTTTTAACCACGGTTTGTCCTTTATAGAGGGTAATTTTCCCAACCCCAGAACCTACATAACCATAGTCAGCATCGGCCATTTCTCCCGGCCCATTAACTATACAGCCCATGATACCAATTTTAAGTCCTTTGAGGTGATCGGTTCGCTTTCGAATTTTAGCGGTAGTTTCTTGAAGTTCAAACAAGGTCCTTCCGCAAGATGGACAAGAGATGTATTCTGTTTTGGATATCCTTGTTCTGGTAGCTTGTAGCACCCCAAAAGCGGTGGTCACCACTTTTTGCATAGGCAAGTCCGAAGTGATGAATATCCCGTCTGATTGACCGTCTAAAATTAAAGCTCCAAGGTCGGTGGGTGCATAAAGCTGAAACTCATCAAAAGAAAGACCCGAATATGCCCTTTGAATTATGACAGGCACCTTTATATCCGCTCCTAACAACATATTGAAAGCTCTTCTTTGCTGTGCCATTCCATGCCCACTTAACGTCTTTAAAATAAGAACAGATGGCCTTCCTCCTCTGTCTAATTTTGTCGCAAGATCTACGGTCAATCCCCCTGCGTTTGATACAAAAAAGTTCAAGTAATTTGAAAACTTGTTGTGTTTATCAATGTCAGTCGCTTCAATTAATGGATAATGTTGAACTTTATTTCTGTCCTTTAACCATTCAGCATGATCTTGAATCACGCCCAACGTCCCAGGTATTTCAAACGACAACTCTTTGTCCCCAATGTAAATGTAATCAACTGCTGTGTCGGTAATCGTCCACTTATCAGTTGGAACTGAATATTGATAACCTAAGGCATATAAATTAGCTGCTTGAATGCTTTTCAAGTTACTTAGGTCGCAAATGATTCGTGGCACCTCACCCTTTCCAATATTTTCAACATGAGTGCTGATCCTTTTATGGTATTCAAAGGGATTGATTTGTACATTTTGAATAGTGTCAGTTTTTTTTGTACTACCCCTGTTGATGTACCTGTCTGCCAATAGTTTAGCTACTGGCGCTTCAAATTCAGGGTCTTCAGTTAAAGAAACCCTGATTGTGTCACCCAATCCATCCTCAAGTAAAGTCCCAATTCCCACTGCAGATTTTATCCTCCCATCCTCACCATCTCCAGCTTCGGTTACTCCTAAATGAAGTGGATAATTCATCCCTTCCCTCATCATGTTGTTTACCAATAACCTGTAGGCTTGAACCATGACTTGTGGGTTCGATGCCTTCATGGACAAGACGATGCTGTGGTAATTTAACCCTTCACAAATCCTCAAAAATTCCATGGCGGACTCCACCATTCCGATTGCTGAGTCACCATATCTACTCATTATCCTATCGGATAAAGAACCGTGGTTTGTTCCAATTCTCATTGCTGTTCCATGCTCCTTGCAAATTTTAACAAGAGGAGTGAATCGAACCTTTATTCTGTCTAATTCTTCTTGATACTGCTCGTCTGTGTATTCAATGATGTTGAACCTTTTTTTGTCCACATAATTCCCAGGATTTACCCTTACCTTTTCAACTATTTTTGCTGCTAATTCAGCTGCGTTGGGCGTATAATGAATGTCCGCAATCAATGGGACCTCGTAACCTTTTTCTCGCAAAGAAGCTTTAATTACACGTAGGTTTTCAGCTTCTTTTAGGCTTGGTGCCGTGATCCTAATGTAATCACATCCTGATTCGACCATCCTGATACACTGGGCCACTGTACCCTCTGTATCCATTGTGTCTGTGGTAGTCATGGATTGAATCCTAATGGGATTATCTCCACCCATTGGTACATTTCCTATGCTTACCTCCCGTGTTTGCCAGCGTTGATAATTTAATAAATCGGGGCAATACGTCCAGTCCTGTGTTTGCATGTTTGCAAAGATATAACTTATGTGGTTTTACTACTTTCTTTTTCTCGTAAATATTGTACAAAAGGAACATGGATTAGCAATCCAAATAAAGCGACACCAGCTTGGGTTTCAATAGTGTCCTCCCAAAGCATGCTCATGAAAAATATTAATCCAATGACAGTATACAAGTGCTTGAAAGTTCCGTCGTACAAGACAAAAGGATACATAAAAAGAAAAACAAACGCCATCACCCCTACAAAACCAAGTGCAACAGCTACCGATAAGTATTGATTGTGAGTTCTCTTTATTTTATGAGTATCAACAACTATACTTTTACTGTATTCCTTTTTCAAAGCATTTTCAACATCACCGAGCCCAACACCGGTCCATAAGTTTTGTTTGATGATTTTTTTTGCTGTGTCCCACAAGAAAAAACGCATTGCTATTGAACTTTCATGCCCCGAACTGCCTTCGGTCCAATTTTTTACTTCCCAAAACGAGGTGTGGATTCGTGTTGCTATACCTTTTCCATCAAGAAATTTATGATTAGCTATTCCGCTTTCAACAGCAACAATGTCAATGCTGGTTAATTGACTGACACCCAAGGAATCTTTTGTATAATCTTTTGAGGTAAGATATCTTGTTAAACAAGCCCATAGAGGATAACCACCTACAAGCGAATCAATACTGTAAGTGCTCACTTTTTCCCACTCTTGACTCAATTCTTTTTCGCAATAATACAGCCCCACGTAATTACCGTTTTCAGTTAAGGGATTATTAAGGTCGTGAAGATACAAGGCTCCATTTACGGTATATTTAGGCAAGTCGTTCGGGATTTCCTTGGTTTGAAACTCTTCCTGATATACCTCATTTACTTTGTAAACCAACAATAATATAATTAGAGAAAACCCAACACCAATAATCCTTCCCAATTTTTTTGATTGCTTCCAAGGAGGGTAAAATAACAATGTGGCAATTAAAATGACAGGCAAAATGACAAGTGCAGTTAAACTTTGTAATTCACTTAAATAAAATAAAATGAACAAGCTTGGGCCTACTAACAACCATTTTCGAACCGAATGGACAGTAAGCAACAAATAATAAAAAAAAGCTAAAGAAAAACACAACGTCAAAGACAATCGAATGTGGCTGATGAAAGGAGACATTGCCCTAAAGTTTTCAGCAGTATCTGAACTAATTGACAGGTAATTAATGTACCCGATTACGGACGAAAATACCGCGCCCGCAGATAAAAACCCAAACACACTCAACACATGATTTTTACTAAATTTCGGTCCGGTAAACAGCACCAATGGAATAACTAACAAAGGCAATTTCACACGTAAATCTCTAAAGGCGTAGGCAGTATCTTCTGTATTCCACAGCCCTCCGACAAAAACTAAGAACAAGCCTGTCCCTATTAAAATCGACCAACCATGTACTTTAATAAGTTGCAGTCGTCCTCTCCAATCTGAAAACAACCATGCTCCAACGATGGAAAACATGCACACACTTGTTGAGAATTTTGACAACGGAATACTTGCCGCTAAAAGCATCCAAAATATAAAATATAAATGTTCAAATATTCCCTTTTTCAAACCTGTTGCGTGCTATTTGATTATTTCTCCTGCAATAGAATTCGCTAGCAAATCAGCAATGTGTTCATCAGGAATCGAGAGCACCAACATTAGCTTTGATAACGCAGCTTCCGTGGTCATGTTCTTTCCGTCAATCACACCAATTTTTCTTAGTGCGATCCCTGTTAAGTAGGTTCCCATGTCAACATGTCCATCTAAACATTGACTGATGTTCAATACCATTACACCTCTTGCTATTAACTTTTCCAAGCCATTAATGAACGCATCGTTTTGCGGAATATTACCAGTTCCGAAACTTTCTAATATTATTCCTCTTGGCAGGTTTTCGATCAGATGAGATGTTTGCTTAGCCAACTGAATGCCCGGATGCATTTTGATGAGTGTCACGTTGGTTTCAATTTTTTTAACATCCTTAAAGTCTGGGCAGACTATCGCTGAATCAATTTTCTCAATTTTGAAAACGTTTTGATCTCCATAAAATCCATCAAACAATACGGAGCTAAGCTTACTGACGCGATTCCCTTTAAACACTTTACCACCAAAACTCAATAAGACTTTTCCCTTAACTTGTTTAAGTTTCAACTCATTCAAAAGTGCAAAAGCATCAATTAAATTGCTTTCTCCATCTGAATTAGGCTGCCCAATTGGTAATTGCGCACCAGTAAATACAATGTTTTTGTCAAATTCAGACAATAAAAAGCTCGTTGCTGAAGCAGTATAGGCCATGGTGTCGGTTCCATGAAGAACTAAGACATTGTCATGATTTTCGTGATGTACTAGGATTAAGTCTCGGAGGAGAAGCCAGTCATTTGGTGTAAAATTGGAGGAATCCTTTAGCGGCTCCATCGATACAAATGAAATTTCTTGGCCTTGTAGTCGATCTTTAAATTCAGACATGTGACTGAGTAAGCCGCTGATTGGGAAAGGGATTAGGCTTCCTTCAGGGTTTCTCACCATTCCAATGGTTCCACCTGTATATATTAATAAAGTGCTCACAATTGCCTATAGGTTATCGTTCAAAACAAAGCCTCAACTTCGTAGTACAATTTTAGTGTCCAGTTCTCCTTCAAAGGAAACCTGTAACATTTTTGCACGTTTTGTTTTATTAAAACCGAGAGCGTAGTTATAATCAAGTACTTTAATGTCAACTACTCCTTCAAAAATAATTTCCCAATTGTCTACTTGTAATCTATTTGATTCAACGTTATTAATCATACAATCTGGATGAAAATGTAAAAAAGAGTACACTTTCCCTATTTCATCTTGCTCACTTACCATCACATCCCGAATCAGTAATTGATCCTCCAGTATTTTAAATTCTCTTTGGTGAACGATTCCATGTTTTTTATACCCATCATGACAGGCAATATAATGATCTTCTTCGTCTAATTCTACAGTGACTTTAGCCCTACTGCCCACTTTAAAACTATCGTGAACCTCTGTTTGATTAATGTTTTCAAACCTGACTGTGTTGTGGCTAAAATTACTGCGTTCTTTCCCCCTTATGTTGTTAGAAATATAGGTAGATATTCCTGTGTCGACAATGAAAGGGTTCTTGTCATACATCAGCTCAAAGTTAAACGTATCACTGTGCGCATGCATTGTTTGATAATCTGGCCCTACATTTCCGATGTCAATGATCCCTTCCATTTTTCCTTTACGAAAAGCCCTGTATCCACTTTCTTTTAACTGTATTTTTTGGGATTCAATGCCCAATCTTCGAGCGTATTTAAACAGTTCCTCTGTACTTGGAGCGACACCAAAGGTTGAATCATTTAAACAGGGTATCTCACCGTTTGAATATGTTATTTTTTCAAGCCACCCCAACATTCTTTCTGCAGAAACCTCCAACAATTCTTTTAAGGTTTCGTCCTCAAAAACCACGTTGTTTTTCATCACGTTATAACAATCAAGTATACCGAGTAACATCAATTGATGATACATTGGACTCAATTGAAAATGACCACCGTCTGGCAATATTTGCTCGTACAACTCCTTCGTTAAAATTATTTTAGCCTCACTGAACAACTCAAACCCTTTAAAATAGTATGCTCCAAAAAGTAGGGAAAATCCATTCTCTAATAAATGGTGTCCCATTCTATCATAGGCTATATTGTCTAGTAAAATTCTGTACTGACAAAATAAATACCGGTCTACCGTTTTTCTCGTAATCCCGTGCTTACTTATGAATTTAATCCAATTTATTCCACGAACAGAAATAGAATATGGTCCAACAGCAACAGAAGCCTTTGGTAAATGATCAATAAGTAAATACATCAAAGCTGATCCTCTTGCTTTGCTCATGTCCTCTTGTAACAAGTATTCAAAATAATTTAAATGGTTTACCCACAAGGTGCCTTTGTCATGGTATTCCCAATCAATTTTTTCCGAAAACTTAACCGACTGATTTAAAAAAGTAAACTTATTTGCGTCATAACTATTTTGTACTGGAACGCATTCAACCAAGGTTAAGGCTGCACCTTTACGGTAGAGTGTAAAATTAAACTTATAATTTACAAAATTTCGAAACTTTCTCCTTAGAGTATGATAGGACTTATGGTACAGTTGCTCCATTTTGAAGTAGCTTAACGTCCTAGTGTATAAAGATAGTTTACTCATGGTTTTCGTTCATCTAACTCAGTCAATCACTCCTTGTTAGGGTTTAAGTAGGTCACTTTTAGGTAGGTCCTTGTACAGTTTGAAATGTAGTTCTGAATCGGACGAAACAATTGCCCATGCCGTTAAAAAAATCAATTGCATATCAAGAAAAAAGCTGTTGTGTTTATTATACCATAGCTCTAGTTGTCCTTTGTAAGGGGCAATATCCTCTCGGTAACAATCCAAGTGTGGCTTACTAGAACGGGACAAAACACCTTCTTCGTCTCTAAACACTATTGATCCAATTCCCGTAAGTCCTGGTTTCAAATGTTTAATTTCTTTCTGGATATTTTCTGGATAGTAGCCAAATGTTCGAGGGGTAAGTGGACGCGGACCAACTACAGAGATATGACCTAAGAAAATATTCAGTAGTTGCGGTAATTCATTGATTTTCGTTTTTCGTAAAAATCCTCCCATTGGTAATACCCTTGGATCCTTTCCAGAGGTAACATCTCCTCCTGCCATGTTTGGGCTATCCTCTAACATGGTGGCAAATTTTAACAAGCCAAAAAGTTCCCCGCCTTTTCCAACTCTTTGTTGCACATAAAAGATTTTCCCTTCACCTGTCATCCTTAACAAAATCATTAAGGGAATCAACAGGGGAGAAACTACAATAATTAATGCAGCGGAAGAAATTATATCAAATAATCGTTTCATATTTTACATTTTGTTGTCAAGGTACTTACCTGTCTCTTTGTGGTTAAAGTTTGGTATTAATTCATTAAACAAATCAACAATATCACCTTTTTCCCACGCTTTGTTCTTTTGCATCGTTTGAATCGTGCTGGTGAATTTTTCAAGAAGAGTTTCGTCATAAACAGGATCATTTTTAATGATTCCTAAATTCTCAAACCTTTCCATGTCTAAGGTTTCATTGTCTGTAAAAAATTCTTCAAAATCTTTTTCTCCAGTTGTGTCACTCTTAAAGAAAAAACACGGATATTTTCCTTGCTTTTTCAAAGACTCTACAGACGTTCTTGCCTCTTCTTCCGTTTCACATAGATGAGGTTCATAACCCAATTGTTTTAAGTACTTTGTAGCAATCTCAGCAAAAGTAATTAAGTGAAGATCCTCGCTCAATTTTGGGAAAAATATGTCCCTGTTTTCACCAAAAATGCAAGACATTAAACACAACTCTCCAGATTCCTGAGGCGTAACAAAATACCTCTTGATGTCACTTGGTGCCGCAATAGGTTGCCCCTTTTGTATTCTCTGGTTAAACCCGTGAAGTAAGCTTCCGTCAGAAAAGGCAACATTAGCGAATCTTGCCGTTGAAATTTTAATGTCCTTACTTCTTCGCATCAAGTACATCTCCATTATCCTCTTTGAAGCACCCATCATGTTTACAGGGTTAGCTGCCTTATCCGTGGACACACAAAAATACTTTCTCACCTTTCCATCTCTTGCTTGAATCAATGTTTTTTCAGTGTTGAAAATGTTTACATTAATTAACCTCATCAAGGTAAACGCATCTTTTTCGCTACGAACATGTTTAAGAGCAGATAGGTTCAAGATGTAATCATAAGGACCTTCAGCGTTGAACATTGCTTCGTATTCATCGCTTCCGCAGTCTAATGCAAAGGTTTTGAATTCTCCATCAATATAACCAAAAGAACTTCTAATGTCTCTTACAAGCTCTACCATGTTGTTTTCACTAATGTCAACAACGTGCAATTTTTTAGGATTTCTTTTAAAAATTTCTTTTGTCACAGCTTGCCCAATTGAACCTGCCCCTCCAACTACAAGAAAATTACTTTCTCCAATAATTTTTCTTAGTTCAGCATCGTGTTTGTTGATGTCGTTTCCAAATAATAAAGCACTACGTCCAATAAGTTGTAAAATATTCATACTCTATTTTTTAAATGATTTTATTGTCTTTAATAACCCTTCTTGTGTGCTCACAGGAAACTTTTTTCCAATAGCATTAATAATTTTTGAGTTACTTACTATATAGCTCTCTGTCAGCTTTTTAAGTTTTTCTGAATTGAACGGAATAGGTATAACGTCGCCAAATTTAGCGATAATTTGAATCAATTTCTTACTTACTCTCAGCTTTTTATTTCTCTTCTCAATTCCTTGATAAATGATGTCTATAAGCTCTGTTGTTGAGATCGGTTCGTCGTCAGCAAAATTATACACCCCGCCCTGAATGTTTCTTGTGCAAAATTCCCCAATTCCAAAATTTAAATTGTCAATAGATAAAAAGGACCTCAAGTTTTCAAAAGCTGCAAAAGGGTACGGAATGCCTTTCGAAATCATCTTATAAAGCAAGTTTAAATTGCCTTTATTCCCTGGCCCATGAATCATGCATGGTCGAACAATGTACACCTCTTTTTCTGGTGCTTGGTTAGCAAGTATATACACTTCCGATTTCCGTTTCGATTTCCCATAAGGTGTCTGAGGATCAGCCTTGTGCTCTTCCAAAAGAACCGTTTCCCCTAGTCGGTCAGCAACCGCTTTCACAGAACTAAAATAAATGAACTTCTTCATCGAAGATTTCAAATACACTTGATATAACTCTTTTGTTAGTTCGGTATTTACCCTGAAATAGTCTTCTTCCTTGTTCGTGTTTTTCAAGTCATGGGCTAATCCAGCCAAGTGAACAATACCAAAAGCAGACAAATCAATTTCGGTTTTCCACTCTTCATTTCTCAAAGATAACGCGCTTACTTCAAAGCCTAATTTTTCTAAATAACCCACTAGGTTTTGCCCTACAAATCCACTGGCTCCGGTAACAATTATTTTTTTCTTGTCCATGTTAATCCAAGTATGATAAAATAGATTCGGCTAAACCAGCATTGATTTTTTTCCTGTTGTATTTATCAATAAAAACATCACGTCCTTTCAGGTCAAAAGCAACATCACCTTTTTCTTGCATCAATTTGACCATTGTTTGATAATCTCCTGGAGCAAATAATATTGTGCCGGATAGGTTTGTTTTCAAAAAGTCATTTGCATAGCCAGCAACCCCAGCAATCAGTGGCTTTTTAAACACTCCTAACTCAAATATTTTCGAAGGCAATACTTTTTTAAATGCATCATAATCATTCAAATGAATAAACAAATAATCAGCCTGTATGTACTCTTCAATGAGCTCTTTCCTGTTCACAGGGTTTTTCAATATCACATTGCTGACTCCTTGCCGAGTAATCTCTTCCTCGAGCAATTTTCGAACACCTCCATCCCCAATAATTAAAAACTCATAGGAATTACCTAATAATTTAGCGGCCTGTGGAACAATTTTGTGCAGCCCTTGACCCTGACCGATATTCCCTGCATAAACTGTCCTTTTTATTTTGTTTACCTCACGCTCAGACTCCTTTTCGCTTGCTGAAATAAACGCGTCATCTATTCCGTTAGTAAAATAGGTGTAAGAAGCTTGCTTATACGATGTAAAATAGGGTTTAAAACCTCCACTAATTAAATTAATATGATTGGCAGATCCAAATACTTTTTTCTCAATGTATTTCAAGAAAGGCACCATTCCCAATTTAACTAACGGGTTTTTAATCACATCTTCTATTGTGTCAGTAAAAATGTCACGAATATCTAAATACAATGGAACCCCTTGCTTTTTTGCAATCCTATATCCTAAGTAAGCTGTGAACAATCTACTAGACGAAGCGAAAACAAGGTCATACTTTTTACCTTTAATTCTTTTGTTAACCTCCGTAAAATATACCTTAAAACTATTAATTTGATCTTTAATTCCGCTTTGATGTTTCGGAATAATTACACGTTCAATGTGGACATTATCAATGTCTTCAATTTCATCAAAACTTTCACTAAAACTGCTGTATCGTTGTGGTGGAGTTGTGTAAACATCAATCGATACGTTTTTTTCCTTAGCTTGTTTCCCTAATTCATCAAGCAGAGGGGAATTCCTAAAAGAACCCGCACATAAATCTGGTCTAAAATAAAAGGATAAATAAAGTATCTTTTTCATTTATAAGGGTTTTATTTCGGTGATTAAGTTGTGTCCTAAAAGTTTAATTGACACCATCGGTGCCTCCTCGGTAACATTGAATCCCCTACAAAGGAAATAATTATTCAAAGAAATTTCAACCTCTCCTTTAAAACTAATTAAAAGCTCATCGTTAATTACTAATGTGTTCGCAACAAGTTTAGCGTTCACTGAAGAATCAAAATGAATGTTTGCAGTAACCTCTCTCGACGAAGTATTCCCAATTAATTCATCTGCAATTTGCACTACAGAATCAGCGAGAATCTTAAAAGACCGCCGATGTATTATTCCCGCGGAGAAAAACCCATTGTGCTCTGCTGTAATATTTGTTTCACCCTCATCAACGATATTTGCTTCTGCTCTTTGACCAACACGAAAGCCAGACCAAACCTCAGAGGAGTTTAAACCTTCAATAGTAATGGTGTTGTGAGCTTTCGTTCCACGTTCTTCGTCTCTTATTGAACAAATGTTATAAGTGGAAATTCCCCTATCAACAACTACTTCTTTGTTTTTAAAATTTAAACAAAACGTAAAGGTGTCGGCATGAGCGTGACCGGGTTGATAACTTGGAGCTATTCCATTGACGTCAGTAACTAACTCTAATTCTCCTGCAAAATACTTTCTGTACCCGGAGTCTTTCATTTGCTCCTGTTTAATCTCGTTAATTT
>JBLIAZ010000060.1:0-13207 GCA_047631875.1 Saprospiraceae bacterium | reverse complement strand
TATTTCATTTGAGTGCACAGGAACAACTGAGTCTTCGTAGTTGCAGCGAAACAACCTTTTCAAAACAATATTTATTTGAAGAAGAGTCTTACTGGGTGGAGGAAACGATCAGGAAGGTTTCATTGACTGATTCTTTAAATAGAGCTTTGAAAAAGGAAATTAAAATGGTGACGACCATGCTGTCCCAGAACCTTTCTGATTCGAGGTTGAATTTATACAAGGATGTCAATTTTGTGGAGCCATTGTTTCAAGACGAGGTGGATACAAATGATTTGAAGTTTTGCAGTAAAGTTGCCCTAAAGGAGGTTTGGTACTACGATAAAGTAAATAATCGTTTGAAAAGTGACATAGTTGGGCTTGGGTTAGAGGTCAAAAATAGAATGATTTGGCTGTACTATCCAAAGTTGAAAAGCAGGTATAAGTATGAATTCCCAAAAAACGAACTAGGGAAATTACTTAAAAACCCTCGTTTTATTTACGATAGTCAAAAATTTCTGGAGTCAGTAAAAAAGAGCAGTGATTTCAAAATTTTAGTTCTTGAGGCAATGCACCTCCCACTACAGGAATTTAAGCCTGGGAAGGGTCTTGAGACGGTAATTAATAAAGTTTTAAAAACTGGAGAACTATTAAAGTTTACGTATGTAAATGAATATTTATCAGGAGAGTACATTTGGAAATATACTTCTGGAAACATTAGAGAAAGGGGGCGATTTAACAGTGGTTTAAGAAACGGAGAAGTGAGATCATTTTATGAAACAGGAGAAGTAAAGTTTATTAAGAACTACAAAGATGGGTTCATGGATGGGAAGCAACAAGAGTTTGCTAAAGACGGTAAATTGATTCAGGTTTATCATTTTTTTAATAAAATACTTAATGGTTTATTCCTATTGAATAAAGATCAAACTGTGGTTCGTGGGCAATTTGAAAATGGTTTGTGTGCGGGTCTTTGGAATTATCAAATAACGTTACCGGTCTTTTGGAAGATAATTTTAGAGCGAAATAAAAAGTATTTCAATGACCATTATAAGTTTGAAAGTTCATGGGACAGTAAAGTTTTGCTGGCTGATTTACTGATTTTTTCAGCTGACTATAAATATTTCAATGGAAGCAATTGTTTGAATTCCAAATGTTTATCGGTTGTAATCAAGTAAATTTAAAACTTGATTAAACCAATTCAATTGGATCACGTCCAATAATAAATTAATTGTAAGATTTGAATCATTCAGACGAAGAAATATTGAGACTAGTCCGCTCGGAAGAAACCAGAAGTTATGGTTTTAATGTTTTAACACGTGCTTATCAGGAAAAAGTGTATTGGGTAATTCGAAGAATGGTAGTAGTTCATGAGGATAGTGATGATTTAGTTCAGGAGGTGTTCATGAAGGTGTGGAAGTCCGTGGATGGATTTAAAGGAGAGTCAAAGTTATACACATGGGTGTACAGGATTGCGGTGAATGAAGCGCTGACTCATCTCAGAAAAAAGAAACGACGCTTTTTCGTTCCTATTGTTGACGTCGAGGCGGAATTGGCAAGTCACATTGACGACGCATCTTGTTTTGATGGAGACGAGGTGGAAATCAAGCTGCAAAAAGCAATTTTAAATTTGCCTGAAAAACAACGATTGGTATTTAACTTAAAGTATTTCGAAGAGATGAAGTACAAGGACATGTCTGAAATATTGAAAATTTCAGAAGGTGGACTAAAGGCGCAATACCACCACGCAGTAAAAAAGATAAAAAAAGAATTAGCGATAGATTAAACCTTAGCTTATAGTAAGCGTCAAAGTAACGTACATGAATAAAAATAAAAACATGGCACAAGATGAATCATTTGAAGACCTTGAACCCATAAAAAGTGAGTTTAAAGTTCCGGAAAAATATTTTGAAGAGTTGCCTTTTACTATCAATGCTAAGAGGGAGGTTAAAAAAGTAGAAACTGTCTTTTGGTTGTGGACTGGTTCTGTAATTGCTGTGTGTTCGGTGATATTGGTGCTTTTCTTGTTTGATAAAGGGGAGAAACAAGTTGATTATTACAGTGAATCTACAGAAGGAGATGTGTATAGTCAAGAGTATTTTGATCAAGAAATCAGTGAAGAAGATTTGATTGACTTTATGATAAATAGTGAGCAAGAATTTAATTAGTAATATAAAATATATAGACATGAGGATGATAGTGAAAGGAGTAGTATGGATGATGTTGATTTTTCCATCGTTAATTTTAGCGCAAGAACCTGATGATTTTCCACCTGACTTAAGTAAAGAAATAAGTAAAGAAAAAAGGGAGAAGATTAAAACTTTTAAAATTGGATACTTGACCGAAAAGTTGAGCTTGACCACTGAGGAAGCTACTAGGTTTTGGCCTGTGTACAATGACTTCCAGAAGAAAAAATATGCCTTACGAAAGCAAGTTTTAGGCAGTAAAAAGCAGCGTAAAAACATAGATTCGTTGTCTGATGCGGAATTAGAAAAGATAGTAGACAACCAAATGAAGCTAAAAGAAAAGATGCTTGCTTTAGAAAAGGAGTTTTATGTGAAGATAAAAGAGATTTTGCCGATTAAAAAAATCTATTTATTGGGTAAAGCAGAAAGAGATTTTAAAAGAATCATGATACAAAAAATGCAAAAGAGAAGACGGGGTAAAAAGGGGAGGTAATGCGCTGTTTTAGAGACTGCTTGAGTCTCAATTGTTTGTTTGAAAGCCATTGTTTACAATGGCTTTTTTTGCAACAACAATTGGAGGTATTAACAACACGCTATAGTTATTAACAATTGACTATTGATTGATGTTTTGTAGCCGCCCTGTCTGAGCTGCACGTTTGTGTTAGTTTCGTGCCTGTACCAAAAATTTCAAAAGATGATTAAGAGTAAGAATTTTATAATGACTATGGGGTTGGTACTGTGCAGTTT
Source organism: Saprospiraceae bacterium (assembly GCA_047631875.1). Classification (GTDB taxonomy): domain Bacteria; phylum Bacteroidota; class Bacteroidia; order Flavobacteriales_C; genus JBLIAZ01. Next base: position 10,301 of record JBLIAZ010000060.1, on the reverse strand, counting down.
TTTTGCATTTTCAACTGCTTTTTCATTCAGGGTGCAGTGCACAAAAAAAGGAGACCCTAACTTGTTGACGGTGTTTAATAAAATTCCAGACAGGCAATCATACATGTTACCATCAGGAACTACATTGTATTTTTCAGGTGGTTATTTTAAAAACCTAGGAATTGCTCAAAATAGACTTGAGGTAGTCAAGAATTTGGGTATTGACGAAGCGTTCATCAGGGTGTTTATGAACAAAGCTTACTTGTCGGACAGGGTAAGCGCCAACATGTTAGATAATTTAATGAAAGAGTACAAAGAGAATCTTGCTTATGACGATTCAGTTTCGAAAGTGAGCCCTGAGATAGTTGAATTGCCAAAAAAAAAAACATATACACGAGAAGAATTCGCAGCATTAAAACGGTCAAAAAGGATAGCGAAAGGGGGTGAGCGTGGAACGGGTACTAATGAACTAGTTAGTAAAGCGGCATCACGGGAAGAAAAAAAAAGTATAAAAGAGTCGGTAAAAGATTTTGGAGATAATTTTAAAGTACAGGAAGAACCAGTATTTAAAATTTTATTGTCAGTTACTAATGGAGATGTTTCATTATCAAGTGATTTTGATTTAGTCAATGATATCATTTACGAAAACAACATTGGAAACAAAAATTATTTTACGGTTGGTTTTTTCAAGGACATAGAGGAGGCTAAAAGCGAATTGAGCAAGTATAAAATGCAACTAAATAAAGGGGATTTTAAAGTAGTAGGAATGTACCGAGGTAGTTTGATTTCTAAAGAGTTAGCTGTTCAGCTTCAAGAGCAGTATTTGCAATTTAAAAAAGGAAAGTGAAGTTTTCTGTAACCTTTTAGTGTTTAGAAACGTTATTATAAGCACATCAATAAATTTTAAATACTATGACAGTTTTAGATTACGACCTAGCGGTCACGAGACTTACCGAGTTAATGAATGAGTCGATGTTACAAGAAAGAGAAAAGATAGAATTAGAATCTCTCCTTGATAGCATAGATGAGTACAATAGCTTAGAGTATTTGAGAGCAAGAGAGAACTAAAGAGAATAACTTATTGATTATATAAAAGTGTGTCCCTCATCAGGCACACTTTTTTTTATGCTTAAATTTTAGCTGGTAGTGAACTTAAATATTTAAGTATATACTCGAGGTAAATAATATTTCGGTTTGAGTATATTTGAGGCGATGGAACACTTCCTACTTATGCAATTTTTAACACCAGTGCACCTGTGGGGTTTATTGTTGGTTGTGATTCCAATACTTATCCACTTGTTTTCTTTCAGGAAATTTAAAAATGTGCTGATCAGTGATGTGAGCTTATTGAAAAACATCAAAAATTCTGGAATAGCTAAAAAAAACCTAAAAGACTTGTTGGTCTTGCTGGCTAGGGTTTTGGTGATTGTGTTTTTAGTTTTGGCTTTTTCGGACCCTGTCAAAGAAGATGTAACTGGTGTAAAAAAGTCTAATTATTTGGTACGAATCCATGTGGATAATTCGTACAGCATGTCATTAAGCGGTGACCAGGGAGAACTGCTAGATGAAGCAAAGTCTATTGCTGAATTAATTATACATCAGTATGGAGTAAATGACAGGTTTCAAATTCAAGACAATGATTTTTCCTTTTCTCATGGTAGAATCTGGCAGAAAGAGGAAGCGAAAAACAAAGTGGCTGAAATCAAATTGACAGCAAAAACAAAAAGTTTTGAGTCTGTTTTAGCAAGATTTGATGAAGGTCAGAGGGATCATGAGGAGCATCAGCTTGTTCAGTATTTGATCAGTGATTTTAACTACAAGATAGATACCGTCTCGTTAAAGAAAAGTGATCGAAGCTTAAATTGCGTTGCAGTTCGAACTACTCAAATCAACAATATATACATAGATTCTATTTGGTTTTCCTATCCAGAAAGAAAAATACAAGGTTACGATAGTCTTTGTTTTAGAATTGTCAATGAAGGTGAGGAGGATTTATTGAATTTTCCGGTTAACATGGAAATGAACGGAAACACTCAGCTTGTAGCATTGGATTTACCAGCACGTTCAAATACGCAAGGAACCTTTGTGTACAAGGTGCCGAATCAAAGGGGGGTTAAGGGTGTAGTTTCGATTGAAGATGCTGTCCTTCCCTTTGACAACAAGCTATTTTATTCATACGGAATTCCTGAAAAAATAAAAATTTTAGTTGTTTCAAATAGTGCGGACTTTTCACAAGTAATAAGGAATTTATTTAGTACTGATAAAGATGTAAGCTTCGATATCATATCGGATAAAGACATCAATTATGAAATGGTAAAGGATTATGATGTTTTTGTTTTAGGGGAATTACATGAGATTTCTTTAAGTGTAAAGGCTTGGCTTGAAAAAGTACACAAAACTAGAGGGAAGCAGATCGTAGTCGTGCCATCGTCTGAAATAGATGTGAAGAGTTACAATTCTTTTGGTTTGCTAGTGGATGAATTTGAGCTTTCAGAAATTGATTCGGTGTCAATCGAATTACTACCAGTAGATCAAAAAAGTATTTTCTTTAAACATGTATTCAGGGTACATGAAATACAAAGTAATGTGAAGGTGAAAATGCCTTTACTTAATAAGCATTACAAAATATTGAAATCAATAGGTGATCCTGTAATTCTGAAATCGAATCATGACGTTTATCTGACAAAAAGCAAGGGTGTTACTTTATTTTCTTCTGGTATAACAGAAAAGTCATCTGACTTTAGCATGCATCCTTTGGTCGTCCCTGTGCTTGTTAAAATAGTATTTTCGACGGTGATATCGGAGGAGTTGTATGCGGTTTATGGAGATCAAAAAAGCTTCAATACTAGATCAGGTTGGTCGAATTCCTATGAAATTAAGTCTCCCGATTCTGTAGTTTTTAATGGTAGAGTCCTTGACCAAACTAGCGGTTTGATGCACTTGGATGATAATTTTCAAAAGGCAGGGATTTATCAGGTGCTAATCAATGATTCTGCATATGATTACATGGCTGTGAATCAAAGCAGATCGGAGTCAACAAACGAACTGTCAATGTTTAAAGATTTGAAGAGAGTAGCAGCACAAAGTCAGGGTATTACTGTGCTTGAGGATGTATCTAAAAGCAATTCCAAAATCAAAGAGCAAATAAAAGGTAAAACCTATTGGAAATTATTTTTGATCCTTGCAGGAATATGTTTAGTAATGGAAATGATAATAATTCGTTTCGGCCGACTCAAAAGTTAAGCGTCAGATAAGAATCAGCCCAATTCAACCACCTTTAGTTGGCTGTTAGAGGTACTGACCACTTTTATTTGCACTCCAGATTCAATAAAATCATACGATGAAATGGCATCGTACTGTTTGTCGTCTATGATGATTTTTCCTGCAGGTCTTAGGGGAGTTGAAGTCGTTCCTGTGCTTCCAACCAAGCTTTGAAAAGAAATGTTGTTTTCAAGACTTATTTTTTCGTCTTTTTGAGTTTTAGTTAAAACGAATTGTTGCCCATATGCTCCTTTTTCTTGTATTAATTTGCTGCTTAAATAAATTGAAATGAACAGCCCTGAGGAAGTTGCTACAATGACAATTGAAAGAGCATAAGTTAAACGAGAAAAGTCTGGTACACTGAATCCGTAATCAGTAGGTACTTGCCCAATTAAACTAAAGGCGAGTCCTGCGAATATTAGTATTCCGCCTCCAATTCCAGCAATACCAAATCCAGGAATTACAAAAACTTCAAGAAGTACTAGCAGCAAGCCAATGAATATAATTATGATTTCAAAGTTGTCTACTAAACCGTATAAATAATGCGGGGCAAAGAACAAGCAAGCTCCAATTACAGCAATCGCTCCTGGAAAACCAATTCCAGGCGATTGAAATTCAAAGTACAATCCTCCCATGATGAGCATTATTAATAATCCGCTGACAGCTGGGTTTATTAAAAGCATGATGATTTTTTCGACGGCGGTCACTTTGTGTTCCACTAATTTGTAATCAGCAATTCCTGCCTTCATTAGTGCCTCTGGGATTGACGATACCTTCCCTTCGCAATAATGGTGTTCAATTGCTTCATCAACGGTAAAAGTGATCAGCGTCTCATTGTCTACTATATTTTCTACCGCAATTTTCGGATCTACCATGGCTTCTGCAATGCTTGGATTTCTGTTGTTTTCGATAGCAGTAGCTCTCATTTTTCCTCTAAAGAACGATTGGTACTTTTCAGGGGCTACATTTCCGTCTTGGTCAACCACGGTGGCTGCGCCAATGGTGGACCCTGGAGACATGTATATGCTGTCGCATGCAATGGAAATTAAAGCTCCTGCTGAGGCTGCGTTGTTTTCAATGTACACTAACGTAGGGATTGTTGCGCTAAGAATTTTTGATCGAATAGAATCGGCAAAATCTACTCGTCCACCATAAGTGTCAAGGTGCAACAGGATGTAATCTGCTCCTATTTTTTCAGCTTCTTCAATTGATAACTTGGTTTTTCGCCATGCTGGAGCGTCTATTTCTTCAAGTATTTCGAAAGTATACACTGTTTTTTGCTGAGAAAAAGACAAAGTGCTGATTGATGTTAAGAATAAAATTAAGAAAAGTTGTTTCATGGCTATTTGCGTATGTATATGATTTTGTCATTGACTACCTTGACTATTCTAGAAGGCTTTTGACGGTTGTCATTAGTGTGTTTTTTGATGATAAAATCCACCTTGTGCGTTAATTCAGAAGGCAATTCATCGGGATTGTTTACTGTGGGTTCTCCGCTCAAATTTGCGGAGGTAGAGACAAGTGGTTGGTTTATCGCGTGGATAAGTTCAAGACATTGATCGTTTTTTGTTATTCTAAATGCCAACGAGTTGTTTTTTCCAGTGAGTTCATTAGGGAATCCAAGTACATTGTCAAATAATACAGTGGTTGGTTTTTCGGAAAGTAATAAACTTTTCTCTGTTTTAGTTATGGTTTTTTTATACCGCTTGACCATGGCTAGGCTGTCTACCAACACTAACATAGCTTTGCTTGTATCCCTTTTTTTTATTTGATAAATTTTGTTTACAGCTGAGGCGTTTAATGACAGGCAGCCAATTCCAAGTACAGTTTCAGTAGGATATATAATAATTCCTCCATTATTAAGTACTTGAATTGCCTGTAGCATTACATGTTTCATTTTCTTTAACATCAGGTTTTAGCTGTAAAAAAATTACCTTAGCTGAGCAAAGTTAAATTATTATGGGTAGAATATTGGCAATTGATTACGGAACAAAAAGAGTGGGGATTGCTGAAACTGACGATTTGCAAATTATTGCTTCTCCATTGGATACAATTCATTCCACAAAAGTGGTTGCGTTTATCTTAGATTATGCTTCTAGGTACGAGCTGGAGGCAGTAGTAATTGGTGAGCCCAGAACGCTAAGAAACGAGGAAACTGACTCATCAAAAGTAATCAACGAATTTGCGGTGCATATAGGTCGGAAATTGCCGGGAGTGCAAATTGATAGAGTAGACGAAAGGTTCACCTCAAAAATAGCGAAGCAAGCCATTTCTATGTCAGGTCTTGGGAGGAAGAAAAGGCAGTCTAAGGAACTGGTAGATGCAATAAGTGCTACCATTATTTTGCAATCGTACATGGAGCAGAAAAAATGACGCAATGAGTAGTAATCTCAAGTGAATAATGCTATTTTTGTGAGGTGATATTACCTATTGTTGCATACGGAGATAATGTACTCAGAACAGAGTGCAAGGAAATTAACAAGGATCATCCAGGTCTTGATCAATTGATTGATGATATGTTTGAAACATTGTACGAAGCAGAGGGTGTTGGTATAGCCGCTCCCCAAGTTGGACATGCTATTAGGTTATTTCTTGTTGATGCATCTCCTTTTAAAGAAGATGAACCAGCGTTGGAAAATTTCAAGAAAGTGTTCATTAATGCGAAAATCATCAAGGAAGAAGGAGAGGATTGGCCGTTTAAGGAAGGGTGTTTAAGTATACCTGGAATCCGAGAGAACGTCAACAGACCCTCAAAGATAAAGATCAGTTATTATGATGAGCACTTTAATCATCATGAAGAAAGTTTTGAAGGGCTTGCTGCAAGGGTGATTCAGCATGAGTATGATCACATTGAGGGTGTTCTTTTTATAGATAAGATCAACCCGATGAAAAAAAGAATGATTAAAGGAAAGTTAGCAGATATAACAAAAGGGAAGGTTCGAATTCACTATAGAATGAGATTTCCGAGATAATTAATTTAAAAAAACATGATTATGAAAAAGGTATTGGTGGCTCTTGTAGCCGTTGTTTTAGTTTCTTGTGGAGGTGCTTCAGGAGAAGCAAGTGTAAAGAGTGAAAAAACGTTGGTAGATGGGTTTCAAAGGATGCAAGCTTCTTTTTCAAAAACTTTTGATGAACAAGGTAGCAAAGAAGCATTGAATGCAAATGCTGACAGTTTAGTGACCTACTTTGATGCATTAGCTAAAAACTACCCAGAAAACAGCAGCCTTAGCAAAATGTGCTTTGTACTGGGAGAGGTGAGCATGAAAGTTAACAAAGGGAAAGACGCCGTAAAATACTTTGATGCTTTGGAAATCATCTACCCAGAAGACGAAAATGTTTCTAAAGCTCTTTACTTGAAAGCTCATACATTTGAAGACATGCTTAAGGACACTGTTCAAGCAATAGCTGCGTACAAGCACCTATATAAGACCTATCCTGAAAGTAAATGGTCTCAAAACGCAAAAAATCAAGTATTGCGTTTAAATAATCCAAATGCTGTAAATGACTAGAATGTCATCGTGAAAGGGTAATTAATTAAAATTTTGGAGAACAGATGTTTGGGAATTTACAAGATAAACTAGATAGAGCCTTTAAAGTACTAAAAGGTCACGGGCAAATTTCAGAAATTAATGTAGCCGAGACGATGAAGGAAATTCGTCGTGCTTTACTTGATGCAGATGTCAGCTTTAAAGTAGCTAAAGACTTTACCAACAGAGTAAAGACGAAGGCAATCGGAGAGAATGTATTGACTGCGTTGCACCCAGGACAGGTCCTGACTAAAATTGTCAGCGATGAACTTTCGACTTTGATGGGAGGTGAGGAGTCAGATCTTGATGTTTCTGGAAATCCTACAGTGATATTAATTGCTGGTTTACAAGGTTCTGGTAAAACTACTTTTTCAGGAAAGTTGGCCAATTACTTAAAGACAAAAAAAGGAAAAAATCCATTGCTGGTCGCGGGCGACGTGTACCGTCCTGCTGCGATGGATCAATTGGAAGTAATAGGTAAGCAGGTTGATGTACCAGTTTTTATTGATCGTGATAATAAAAACCCAGTTGAGATTGCTCAAAAAGCAATCAGTTTAGCAAAGCAGGAAAGCTACAATGTAGTGATTGTGGATACTGCTGGACGGTTAGCAGTTGACCAAGTGATGATGAAGGAGATATACGATGTGAAGGAGGCTATTCGCCCCACTGAAATCTTGTTCGTGGTTGACTCCATGACTGGTCAAGATGCTGTGAATACGGCTAAAGAATTCAATGATAAGTTAGACTTTACAGGGGTTGTCCTTACAAAATTGGACGGTGATACCAGAGGTGGAGCAGCCTTGTCTATAAGAGAAGTGGTTAAAAAACCTATAAAGTTCATTGGTACTGGAGAAAAAATGGAGGCCTTGGATGTGTTTTATCCAAAAAGGATGGCTGACAGGATACTGGGGATGGGTGATGTGGTGTCCTTGGTGGAAAAAGTTCAAGAGCAATTTAGCGAAGAAGAAGCTAGAAAACTACAAAAGAAAATTGCCAAAAATCAATTTAACTTTAACGATTTCTATGATCAAATACAACAAATCAAGAAAATGGGTAACATGAAGGATTTGATGGGGATGGTTCCGGGGATAGGAAAAATGATGAAGAATGTGGATGTGGATGAAAACGCATTTACTCCTATTGAGGCTATCATTAAATCCATGACTCCCGCCGAAAGGGAAATGCCTAAATTATTAAACAATTCAAGGAAAAAGAGAATAGCTACAGGGGCAGGGATGCAAGTTTTGGAGGTTAATAAATTGATTAAGCAGTTTGAAGAGACCTCAAAGATGATGAAATTGATGTCGAACAAAAACAACATGGCTCAAATGATGAAAAACATGCCTGGGCTAGGTAGTATGGGAGCGAAATAGGAATATATTACGATTTACTTACAAATATGAAATTACTTGACGGAAAGCTGGCATCAGCCAAATTAAAATCTCAAATTAAGACCGAGGTTCAAGAATGGGTTGCCTCAGGAGGGAAGAAGCCTCATTTGGCTGCGATTTTAGTTGGTGAGGATGGCGCTAGTAAAACTTATGTAGAAAGTAAAGTTAGGTCATGCGATGAAGTAGGGTTTAGTTCTACCTTGGTGAGATTACCTAAAACAGCCTCAGAGTCTGAAGTTGTAGATGCGATTGAAAAGCTAAATAATGACAATGATGTAGACGGATTTATAGTCCAATTACCTTTACCCAGTCACATCAATGAACAAAAAGTGACAACATTGATTGATCCAAAAAAGGATGTGGATGGTTTTCACCCCGTGAATGTTGGTAGAATGGCGCTGGGTCAATTAGCATACATATCTGCTACTCCTTATGGAATTATTCAAATGTTAGAAATGTACGACATTGATACTGTAGGGAAGCATTGTGTAGTGATTGGCAGGTCTAACATAGTTGGTTCTCCAATGAGTATTTTAATGGCTAAGAACAGCAAGTATGCTAATTGTACAGTGACATTGTGTCATTCTAGAACTCAGGATTTGAAAAGCTATTGTTTAAGCGCCGACATACTAATCGTTGCCTTGGGTAAAGCGGAATTTGTAACGGAAGACATGGTTAAAGAAGGAGCTGTTGTCATTGATGTTGGAATTACTAGAGTTAAAGACGAGTCTCGTCCTAGAGGGTATAGGGTGACTGGAGATGTAAAGTTCGATGAGGTTTCAGAGAAGTGTTCGTATATTACACCTGTCCCCGGAGGGGTTGGCTTGATGACTGTCGCCTCCTTAATTAAAAACACCTTGTTAGCAACTAAAAAAGAGATTTATGGTGAGTGAATAGGAAGTTTGTACTTTTAAATGAACAGCATTTACATCAAGTTCTTTACTGAGAACTAGGAAATTTAACGAAAAAGCTTAATTTTATAAAAGCATTAAATAATTATAGCAAGCGTGAAACACTTAATTAAACATATTTATTTACTTATTATTTTGATTTGCTCTGTCATTTCAGAAGTGAGTGCTCAAGATGAATTCATTGAGATTAGGCCTCGTTACAGGTCCAAAGCTGACAAGGGGCATTACAACTTAAGAGATCTTACAGGGAAGAGATGGGGTGTTTGGAAGATATATAATAGAAGTAAGACGCTTATTTCAGAAATTGGATATGAAAGGGGTAGGAAAAATGGGGTTTACATTAGGTACAATGGTTCAACTGGAAAACCAACCTTGATTAAAAATTACGTTCATGGTAAGTTAGACGGACCCTATGAAAAGTACACCGCTTTGGGTGAGATGACAGTGGAGGGAGAATATTTGAATGGGAAAAAATCGGGAACATGGACTTATAGCTATCCAAGTGGAACCGTAAGGAAAACTGGCGATTATGTCAATGGTTTAAAAGAGGGGGCTTGGGAGTTTTATAACAGAAAGGAAGATTTGCTAAGGACAGTGATTTATACGAAAGGAGTTCCAGAGTCTGCTCCTGCAGCGGAGCCAGTTAAAATTGACAGCACGAAGAAAAAGAAGAAAAAGAAAAAGGTTGTTAAAAAGAAGAGTACAACTACGACGAAATAAATTTAAGAATAGTAAGATTTGATTAAAAGCAATTGACGAAAGTTAATTGCTTTTGTTTTTCCAGTAAACGATGAATTTTGTTGAGAAAAACTCTTCAGAATAGTAGCTTGATAATGGATAAAGTTGGCAATTTAAGCGTGCATTTGTAATTTCTTGCTGTAAGTCACCTCCTTTTAAGTAAAGAACGCCATTGCTCATCACGTTGATTTGTTTCTTTTTTATTTTTCCCTTAATCCAATTTTGAAAAGAAGATAAATTAGTAACAGCCCTACTTACAATAAAATCAAATTGTTTCTTTATTTTTTCTCCTCGAATGTGCTCCGCGTGAACGTTTGTGAGTCCTAAAGACTCAGTTATTTCGTTTACTACTTTTATTTTTTTCCCAATTGAATCAGCTAAGTAAAAATTCACTTCAGGAAATAGAATAGCTAAAGGTATACCTGGGAATCCTCCACCGGTACCAATATCTAATATATCTGAACCCGGTTTAAACTGTATCAATTTAGCAA
>JBLIAZ010000059.1:0-13225 GCA_047631875.1 Saprospiraceae bacterium | reverse complement strand
GTTTGGGGAAATACTCAAGCGGTCAACGAGGACAGACTGTAAATCTGTTGGCTACGCCTTCGTAGGTTCGAATCCTTCTTTCCCCACATTAAGTTATATACAGCCAAATAAAATAAAAGCGAGAGTAGCTCAGTTGGCTAGAGCGTCAGCCTTCCAAGCTGAGGGTCGCCGGTTCGAATCCGGTCTCTCGCTCTTTTATTAATTTTGGCCGATGTAGCTCAGCGGTAGAGCGCTTCCTTGGTAAGGAAGAGGTCACGGGTTCAATTCCCGTCATTGGCTCGATTGAGATAGAATAAGTAAGCAAAAGTTAAATAGATATATTAATAATTAAATAGTAAACATCATGGCTAAGGAAAAATTTGAAAGGACCAAGCCCCACGTAAACATTGGAACAATTGGTCACGTCGATCACGGTAAAACAACATTAACTGCAGCAATCACATCTGTGTTAGCTAAAATTACTGGTGCTGAGGTAAGAGATTTTGATACGATTGATAACGCTCCGGAGGAGAAAGAAAGAGGTATCACAATTAATACTTCTCATGTTGAATATGAAACTGAAACTAGACATTACGCTCACGTTGATTGTCCAGGTCACGCTGATTACGTAAAAAACATGGTAACAGGTGCTGCTCAAATGGATGGTGCAATATTAGTTGTTGCTGCTACTGATGGTCCAATGCCACAAACAAGAGAGCATATCCTATTAGCTCGTCAAGTTGGTGTTCCTGAAATCGTTGTTTTCTTGAATAAAGTGGACATGGTTGATGATGAAGAATTATTAGAATTAGTTGACATGGAAGTAAGAGATTTACTTTCGTTTTATAAGTTTGATGGTGATAATACTCCTGTTATTCAAGGTTCTGCTTTGGGAGCTTTGAATGGTGAAGAGAAATGGGTTAATACAGTTATTGAATTAATGGCTGCAGTTGATTCTTACATTCCACTTCCAGTAAGAGAGGTTGATAAGCCTTTTGTTATGCCAGTTGAGGATGTATTCTCAATAACAGGTAGAGGGACAGTTGCTACAGGTAAAATTGAAGCAGGAACAATTAACGTAGGTGATGAGGTTCAACTATTAGGAATGGGTACTGAAACATTAACTTCAACTATTACAGGTGTTGAAATGTTTAGGAAACTTTTAGATAGTGGTCAAGCAGGAGATAATGTTGGTCTTCTTTTGAGAGGAATTGATAAAGAAGCTATCAAGAGAGGTATGGTTGTCGCTAAGCCGGGAACAATTACTCCACATACAAAGTTCAAAGCTGAAATTTACGTATTGAAAAAAGAAGAAGGAGGAAGACATACTCCGTTCCAAAATAAATACCGTCCTCAGTTTTACATCAGAACAACAGATGTAACAGGTGAGATTTTCTTGCCAGAAGGACGTGAGATGGTAATGCCAGGTGACAACGTAACTATTGATGTTCACTTGATTTATCCAGTTGCTATTAACAAAGGATTGAGATTTGCGATCAGAGAAGGAGGAAGAACAGTAGGAGCGGGTCAAGTAGTTGAAATCGTTGAGTAGTAAAAATTGTTTTAAAGAGAGGGAGGTGTCTTTGTAAAAAGGCACCTTTTCTCCACTTTATACATTTATTACGAGAGTAGCTCAGTTGGTAGAGCACTGGTCTCCAAAACCAGCGGTCGTGAGTTCGAGCCTCGCCTCTCGTGCATTAAAAAATTAGATAGTGAATAAATTAACGACATACTTAAAAGACATATACATAGAATTGACTGAGAAAACATCTTGGCCTAACTTTTCAGATTTGAAAAAGGATTCTATTATTGTGTTGGTTGCCTCGGTTATTTTTTCTTTGATGATTTATGTGATGGATGGAGGGTTCACCAAATTAATGGATATTATTTACAACTTATAAAAGGAGAGGTATAGTTATGGCTGACGCAAAAAATACAGATATAGTCCTCAAATGGTATGTTGTACGTGCAATAAGTGGAAAGGAAAGGAAGGTTCGTGATTACATAGAGAATGAAATTAACACGGAGGGTTTGCAAGATTTTGTGAAGCAAATATTGATACCAACTGAAAAGGTTTATCAAATTAGAAAAGGGAAAAAGGTAAGTAAGGAAAGAAGTTTTTTCCCAGGTTACATTCTGATTGAAGCTGCGTTAGTTGGAGAAGTTGCCCACGTAATAAAAAGAGTTACAGGAATTATTGGTTTTCTGGGAGACAAGCAAGGGACTCCTATTCCGTTAAGACCGGCAGAGGTAAACAGAATTTTAGGAAAAGTTGATGAATTAGCTGAACAGGACGAAGAGATGACAATTCCTTTTGTTGTTGGTGAAACGGTTAAAGTTATTGATGGACCGTTTAATACTTTTTCTGGTGTTATTGAGGAAATTAATGAAGATAAGAAAAAGTTGAAAGTGATGGTGAAGATTTTCGGAAGAAAAACTCCTTTAGAATTAGGTTTCATGCAAGTAGAAAAAGAATAATAAATTACAAAATTAAATTGTTATGGCTAAGGAAGTAACGGGAATGATTAAGTTACAAATCAGAGGAGGTGCTGCAAACCCTGCACCACCAGTAGGACCTGCTTTAGGTTCTAAAGGTGTGAACATTATGGAGTTTTGCAAAGCGTTTAATGCTAGAACGCAGGAAAGTGCTGGGAAAATTCTTCCAACGATCATTACTGTTTATGGCGATAGGTCTTTTGATTTTATCGTTAAAAAACCGCCAGTTGCTGTGCAACTTTTGGAAGCTGTTAAGCTTAAAAAAGGTTCTCCGGAACCAAACAGAATTAAGGTAGGAAAAGTGTCATGGGCACAAATTGAAAAAATTGCGGAAGACAAAATAGTAGACATGAACTGTTTCACAATACCATCAGCAATGAAAGTTATTGCTGGTACTGCGAGAAGCATGGGATTAGTTGTTACTGGAACGTTTCCAAAATAAGAAGCTTAAAAATTATTAATTATCATTATGGCTAAAGTAAGTAAAAACCGGAAGGCAGCGTTAGGGAAATACGATCCTGAAAAAGAATACTCATTGAGTGAAGCTGCCGCAATTGTAAAGGATATTACTACTACCAAATTTAATGCATCTTGTGATCTTGATGTTAAATTGGGTGTAGATCCTAAAAAAGCTAACCAAATGGTTAGAGGAATAGCTACATTACCTCACGGGACCGGGAAAGAGGTAAGGGTTTTAGTATTATGTACTCCTGACAAAGAGCAAGAAGCGAAAGATGCTGGTGCCGATCATGTTGGATTAGATGAGTATGTGCAAAAAATCAAAGGTGGTTGGACCGACATTGATGTAATCATAACTATGCCATCTGTGATGGGTAAAGTTGGTGCATTAGGAAGAGTATTAGGACCTAGAGGTTTGATGCCGAATCCTAAAGCAGGAACTGTAACCATGGATGTGGCAAAAGCTGTTACCGAGGTGAAAGCTGGAAAAATTGATTTTAAAGTTGACAAATATGGAATCATCCATGCTGGGATCGGTAAAGCAGAATTTACTGCTGATCAAATCATGGATAATGCTGGAGAATTGTTGTCCATAATTGAAAAGCTAAAACCAAGTTCATCAAAAGGTATTTATGTGCAAAGTGTAACGCTTTCAAGTACAATGAGTCCTGGGATTAAAATTGATACCAAAACTTGGAATTAAAAAAAAACTGTTACGTGTGCTTCCAATACATTAATAGTCTCTAATATATTAGCAATTAAAATATGACTAAAGAAGAGAAAAATCAAGTTATCGAAAACATGTCAATAAAATTGGCGGAAAATCCGCATTTTTATTTGGCAGATGTTTCTGAATTAACTGTTGAAGATTCTAATAGTCTTAGGGGTATATTTCATGAACAAGGAATTAGAATTGAAGTAGTTAAAAACACCTTGCTTAAAAAAGCAATGGAAAAAACCGAAAAGGATTACAGTGAAATGTATGACAGTTTGGTTGGAAATACTTCAATTATATTTACTGAAACTGGTAATGCACCAGCGAAGTTGATTAAAAAGTTCAGGAAAGACCACCCTAAACCACTATTAAAAGCTGCTTTTGTTGAAGAAAGCGTGTACTTAGGTGATAATCAATTAGATGCTCTCGCAGCACTTAAATCTAAAAATGAACTTATCGCCGAGGTTATCGGATTACTTCAGTCTCCAGCACAGAACCTTGTAAGTGCCTTACAGTCTTCTGGTGGAACATTAGCAGGAATTATCAAGACGTTATCAGAAAAGGAAAATTAATTATAATTTAAAATTTAGTAAAATGGCCGATTTAAAAGAATTTGCAGAACAATTAGTAAACTTAACAGTAAAGGAAGTAAGCGAATTAGCTACTATCTTGAAAGATGAGTATGGTATCGAACCAGCTGCTGCTCCAGCTGCAGTTGTAGTTGCAGGAGGTGGTGACGCCGGTGCTGCTGAAGAAAAGAACGAATTTGACGTAGTTTTAATTGCACCAGGTGGAGCAAAATTAGCAATCGTTAAATTAGTGAAGGAAGTTACAGGGTTAGGATTGAAAGAAGCTAAAGGTTTAGTTGATGAAGCTCCTAAAGCTATCAAAGAAGGCGTTACCAAAGACGAAGCTGAAGCATTAAAAGCTCAGTTCGAAGAGGCAGGCGCTGAGGTTGAGTTGAAATAATACTATTGTATTTATAAGAGGTGTAGATCACTCCCTAACCGGGTTTGGTCTACGCCCTTTTGTAGTTTTACACCAACTGTTTATTTTTTTCAATTAAATTATACAAGATTTTATGTCTGTAAGTACGAAAGTAACAGAGAGAATAAGTTTCGCAAAAGCAAAAGCTAAGCCAGCTTATCCAGATTTTTTAGAAGTTCAATTAAAGTCATTTCAAGATTTTTTCCAATTTGAAACTACACCAGAGAATAGAGAGTCGGAAGGCTTGTTTAAGGTGTTTTCAGAGAACTTTCCAATTACTGATTCTAGGAATCAGTTTGTATTAGAATTCCTTGACTATTTTGTTGATCCACCGAGATACGTGATAGAAGAGTGTATACAAAGAGGTTTAACGTACAGCGTTCCTCTTAAAGCAAAATTGAAATTATATTGTACTGATGATGAGCATGAAGATTTTGAAACAATCGTTCAAGATGTTTATTTAGGTACAATCCCATATATGACCCCTAAGGGAACTTTTGTAATTAACGGTGCTGAAAGGGTAATCGTTTCTCAATTACATCGGTCTCCTGGTGTTTTCTTTGGTCAAAGCAGACATGCTAACGGAACCAAATTATATTCAGCAAGAATAATTCCTTTTAAGGGTTCTTGGATTGAATTTGCTACAGACATTAACAGTGTGATGTATGCATACATTGATCGTAAAAAGAAACTTCCTGTTACTACTTTATTAAGAGCAATAGGATACGAAAGTGATAAAGACATACTTGCAATTTTTGACCTAGCGGATGAAATTAAGGTTACTAAAGCTAATCTTAAAAAATCTGTAGGAAGAAAGTTAGCAGCTAGGATTTTAAGATCTTGGGTAGAAGATTTCGTGGATGAGGATACTGGAGAGGTTGTTTCTATTGAAAGAAATGAAGTGATCATTGATAGGGAAACTATCATTGCAGAAGAGCATTTAGAGTTAATCAGTGAGTCAGGATCAAAGACAATCCTTTTACATAAGGAGGATGTCTCTTCTGGTGACTTCTCTATCATCTATAACACATTGCAAAAAGATACTTCGAACTCGGAGAAAGAAGCGGTAGAACACATTTATCGTGTACTTAGAAATGCTGAACCGCCAGATTTAGATACGGCAAGAGGTGTCATTGATAAGTTATTCTTTTCGGATACTAGATATGATTTAGGAGAAGTTGGACGTTACAGGATCAATAAAAAACTTGGATTGGATGTTGATACCAACACAAGAGTTTTAACAAGAGAGGACATCATTCAAATCATCAAGTACTTAATCGAGTTGATTAATGCTAAAACGGACATTGATGACATTGACCACTTAAGTAACAGAAGGGTTAGGACGGTAGGTGAACAATTGTATTCTCAATTTGGTGTTGGTTTAGCTAGAATGGCTAGGACAATTAGAGAGAGAATGAACGTGAGGGATAATGAAGTATTTACAGCGACGGATTTAATTAACGCAAAAACGTTGTCTTCAGTAATTAATTCGTTTTTTGGAACAAATCAATTGTCGCAGTTCATGGATCAAACAAATCCATTGTCTGAAATTACTCACAAGCGTAGATTGTCTGCTCTAGGGCCAGGAGGTTTATCAAGAGAAAGAGCTGGTTTTGAAGTAAGAGATGTTCACTACACTCACTACGGAAGACTTTGTACGATCGAAACGCCAGAAGGACCAAACATTGGTTTGATTTCTTCCTTGTGTGTATATGCAAAAGTCAACAAATTAGGTTTCATTGAAACGCCTTATAGAAAGGTGAAGAAGGGGAAAGTTGATTTAGAAAAATTTGATTATTTAAGTGCGGAAGAGGAGGAGAACAAATATATTGCTCAAGCAAATACAGAAGTAGGTAAGGATAAGAAGATTGTCAGTTCTGCTGTTAAAGTAAGATTGGATGCTGATTACCCTATTGTTACAGCTGAAGAGATTGATTTAATGGATGTAGCTCCCAATCAGATAGCATCTATTGCAGCGTCATTAATTCCTTTCTTGGAACATGATGATGCAAACAGGGCATTGATGGGATCTAACATGATGCGTCAGTCAGTACCATTATTGATTCCTGAAGCTCCAATTGTTGGAACTGGATTAGAAAAAAATGTTGCAGAGGATAGTAGGGTATTAATCAATGCTGAAGGAACGGGAGTTGTTCAGTATGTTGATGCTAATGAAATCCATATTCTTTATGATAGAAACGAAGATGAAAAGTTAGTTTCTTTCGAAGAGGATTTAAAAATGTACAAACTGACTAAGTTCCAGAAAACTAACCAAGGAACAAGCATGAATTTGCGTCCGATTGTTAGAAAAGGACAAAAAGTAACTAAAGGTCAAGTGTTATGTCAAGGTTATGCTACTGAAAATGGTGAATTAGCTATTGGAAGAAACTTGAAAGTAGCATTCATGCCTTGGAAAGGGTATAACTTTGAGGATGCAATTGTGATTTCTGAAAGGGTGGTAAAAGAGGATGTTTATACCTCAATTCACATTGAAGAATTTGTGATGCAAGTGAGAGATACAAAAAGAGGGTTAGAAGAGTTAACCGCTGACATTCCAAATGTAAGTGAAGAAGCGACGAAAGACCTTGATGAAAATGGTATAATCAGAGTTGGAGCTGAAGTAAAAGCAGGTGATATCTTAATTGGAAAAATCACTCCTAAAGGAGAAACAGATCCAACACCAGAAGAGAAATTACTAAGAGCAATTTTTGGTGATAAAGCTGGTGATGTCAAAGATGCTTCCTTGAAAGTGAAGCCTTCTACTCATGGAGTTGTAATCAATAAAATGTTGTTTTCTAGGGCTGTAAAAGCAAGAAAAGCTAGAAGCGAAGAAAAAGCATTGATTGCACAGGTTGATGAGCAATACAAAAAAGAGTTAGGCGAATTAAAAGGAATTCTTTTTGATAAACTTTGGAAAATTGTTGAAGGGAAAACTTCATCAGGAGTATCAAATAACTTCAAAGAAGAGCTTATTGGAAAAGGTTCTAAATTCACAAAAAAATCATTGGCTGACATTGATTACGATAACGTGAATCCTATGAACTGGACTAAAGATGAGCACGCGAATGATTTAATTAAAATCTTGATTCACAACTTTAACATCAAGACAAGTGATTTATTAGGAAGATTCAAACGTAAAAAGTTTGCAATTACTGTTGGGGATGAATTACCAACAGGTATCGTAAAATTGGCTAAGGTTTATTTAGCTAAAAAGCGTAAGTTGAAAGTAGGAGATAAGATGGCAGGTCGTCATGGTAATAAAGGTATTGTTGCTAGGATTGTACGTGAAGAAGATATGCCATTCTTAGAGGATGGAACTCCGGTAGATATTGTTTTGAATCCATTAGGTGTACCTTCTAGGATGAATTTAGGTCAAATTTATGAAACTGTTCTTGGTTGGGCAGGTGAAAAATTAGGACTTAAATTTTCAACACCAATTTTTGATGGTGCTTCGTTAGAAGAAATCAAAAAATACACAGATGAAGCAGGGATTCCTGAAAACGGTCAAACATACTTGTGTGATGGCGGAACAGGTGAGAAATTTGATCAACCTGCAACAGTTGGTGTAATATACATGTTGAAACTGGGTCACTTAGTTGATGACAAGATGCATGCGCGTTCTATTGGACCGTACTCATTGATTACTCAACAACCGTTAGGAGGTAAGGCACAGTTTGGAGGTCAAAGATTTGGAGAGATGGAGGTTTGGGCTATTGAAGCATTCGGTGCATCAAATATTCTTCAGGAAATTTTGACTGTGAAGTCGGATGACGTGATCGGTAGAGCTAGAGCTTATGAAGCTATAGTTAAAGGAGAGCCAATGCCAGAGCCAGGGATTCCAGAATCATTTAACGTATTGTTACATGAGCTTCAGGGATTAGGTTTGAACATTACTTTAGATTAATTCCTTCAATAAAACATTTTTTTAATAAAATAATTCATTAAGAATGGCATACAGAAAAAACGTTAAGGTAGCACCTAAGTTTAGCAAAATTACAATTAGCCTTGCATCCCCAGAAATGATTTTGGAGAATTCAAGAGGAGAGGTATTGAAGCCAGAAACTATTAACTACAGGACTTACAAACCAGAAAGAGACGGTTTGTTTTGTGAAAGAATTTTTGGTCCTGTAAAGGATTGGGAATGTCACTGTGGTAAATACAAGAGAATCAGGTACAAAGGTATCGTTTGTGATAGATGTGGTGTTGAAGTAACAGAAAAGAAAGTACGTAGAGAAAGAATGGGACACATTCAGTTGGTTGTTCCAGTTGCTCATATATGGTACTTCAGGTCTTTGCCTAATAAGATTGGTTATCTACTTGGATTACCAACCAAGAAGATGGACATGATCATTTATTATGAAAGATATGTTGTAATTCAAGCTGGTGAGGCTGTAAACAAGGAAGGTGAGTCATTGCAAAAAATGGAATTCCTTACTGAAGAGGATTATCTAGACATCTTAGATGCTTTACCAAAGGAAAATCAGTATTTGGATGATGATGATCCTAATAAATTCATCGCCAAAATGGGTGCTGAAGCCTTGTATGATATCTTAAAAGGACTTGATTTAGATTCTTTGTCGTATGAGTTAAGAAACAAAGCAAATACAGAAACTTCGCAACAGAGAAAAAGTGAGGCTTTAAAAAGATTACAAGTTGTTGAAGCTTTCAGATCTGCTAATAAGCACATTGAGAATCGTCCTGAATGGATGATTGTGAAAGTTGTTCCAGTTATACCGCCAGAGTTAAGACCTTTAGTGCCTCTGGATGGTGGTAGATTTGCTACTTCTGATTTGAATGATTTGTATAGAAGAGTAATCATCAGAAACAACAGGCTAAAAAGATTAATTGAAATTAAAGCTCCTGAGGTAATTTTAAGAAACGAGAAGCGTATGCTTCAAGAGTCTGTTGATTCCTTATTTGATAACTCAAGAAAAGCAAATGCAGTTAAAACTGACGCTAACAGAGCGTTAAAATCACTGTCTGATTCGCTTAAAGGTAAATCAGGAAGGTTCCGTCAAAATTTATTGGGAAAAAGGGTTGATTATTCTGCACGATCTGTAATTATTGTTGGTCCAAAATTAAAGATGCACGAATGTGGTATTCCTAAAGACATGGCAGCTGAATTATACAAGCCTTTCATTATCAGAAAAATGATAGAAAGAGGTATTGTTAAAACAGTAAAGTCGGCTAAAAAGATAGTTGATAAAAAAGAGCCAGTGGTTTGGGATATCCTAGAAAATATATTGAAAGGCCACCCAGTATTATTGAACAGGGCTCCTACTTTACACAGGTTAGGTATTCAAGCTTTTCAACCGAAATTAATTGAAGGAAAAGCAATACAATTACACCCATTAGTTACTGCTGCATTTAATGCGGATTTTGATGGTGATCAAATGGCAGTCCATCTTCCTTTAGGACATGCTGCAATCTTAGAAGCGCAGTTATTAATGCTAGCTTCTCATAATATTCTTAATCCTGCAAACGGACAACCGATTGCGGTTCCATCTCAGGATATGGTGTTAGGATTGTACTACATTTCAAAAGGCAAAAAATCCACTAAAAAAGAATTAGTGAGAGGTTCAGGAATGACTTTTTACGGAACAGAAGAAGTAGTCATTGCGCACAATGAACAAGCAGTAGATATTCATGCTTATATTAAGGTTAAGACTAAAGTCAGAAAGGACGGAGAGTTAGTTGACGAGACTATTGAAACTACCGTAGGAAGGGTTTTGTTTAATCAAGATGTACCTGCTGAAGTTGGTTTTGTGAACAAAGTGTTGACTAAAAAAGAGTTAAAGAACATCATTGCTGACGTCCTTGATGTCACTGGAATGGCAGTAACAGCTGAATTCTTGGATAAAATTAAGGAAAGAGGTTTCATGCACGCATTCAAAGGAGGACTTTCTTTTTCATTGAACGATGTACTTATTCCAGAAGAGAAAGACGCGCTGATTACAGAGGCGAAAGAAAAAGTAGAAGAAGTTCAGAATAACTACAACATGGGTTTCATTACCAACAATGAAAGGTATAACCAAGTAATTGATATTTGGGGTAGGACAAATGTTAAGTTAACTGACATTTTGATGACTGAGTTGGAAAATGACAGACAAGGATTTAACCCAGTGTACATGATGTTCCATTCTGGAGCAAGGGGTTCTAAGGAGCAAATTCGTCAGTTGACAGGAATGAGGGGATTGATGGCGAAACCGCAAAAATCTGGCGCAAGTTCTCAGGCAGTTATTGAAAACCCTATTCTTTCAAACTTTAAGGAAGGGTTGTCAATTCTTGAGTACTTTATTTCAACTCACGGTGCTCGTAAAGGATTGGCAGATACAGCTCTTAAAACGGCAGATGCTGGTTACTTGACAAGAAGATTAGTTGATGTAGCTCAAGACGTAATAGTAAATGCAGAGGATTGCGGCACATTAAGAGGGTTAGAAACTTCAGCGTTGAAAAAAGACGACGACGTGGTTGAGTCATTAGGAGATAGAATTTTGGGAAGAACTTCGGTTCATGATGTTATACATCCAAGAACTGGTGACGTAATTGTTGCTACTGGAGAAATGATTGAAAGGGAAGCTGCTGATATAATTGAGGATTCACCTATTGAATCGGTTGAAATTCGTTCAGCTTTGACTTGTGAATTGCCAAAAGGTATTTGTTCGAAATGTTATGGACGAAACTTAGCTACTGGAAGAAAAGTAAAAAGTGGAGAAGCTGTAGGCGTTATCGCTGCTCAGTCCATTGGAGAACCAGGAACTCAATTGACACTTAGGACATTCCACGTTGGTGGTACAGCATCCACAGTTGGTGTTGAGAACAAAAGAACAGTAAAGTTTGATGGTGTTCTTGAAATAGATGAACTAAAAACGGTTGAAACTAAAGACGAAGAAACAGGGGAGAAAGTTGACATTGTAATTGGTAGATCAGCTGAAATGAGGGTAATTGATCCGAAAACAAAAATTGTATTAAACACTGCTTTGATACCTTACGGTGCAACCTTGTTTATTTTGCCAGGAGCGAAAGTTAAAAAAGGTGATGTCATTTGTGAATGGGATCCATATAATGCTAGTATTGTTGCTGAATTTGCAGGTAAATTAGTTTTTGAGAATGTAGAAGAAGGTGTTACATACAGAACTGAAACAGATGAGCAAACTGGATTTAAGGAAAAAGTAATCATTGAAAGTAAAGACAAAAAGAAAAGTCCGATAGCCAGAATTGCTAAAGGAAAAGATGTTCTTAAGTCATATAACTTACCAGTAGGTGCGCACATTAATGTTTCTGAAGGGGGTAAAATCAAGCCAGGTCAAATATTAGCTAAAATCCCGAGGGCTGCGGCTAAAGGAGGAGATATTACTGGAGGACTTCCGAGGGTAACAGAGTTATTCGAGGCAAGAAACCCTTCGAATACTGCTGTGGTTTCTGAAGTAGATGGAATTGTAAGCTTTGGAAAAATCAAAAGAGGAAACAGAGAAGTGATCGTAGAAACGAAGACTGAGCAAATTAAGAAATACTTGGTTCCTCTTTCTAAGCATATATTAGTGCAAGAAAACGATTTCATTAAAGCAGGTTCTGCAATTTCTGAAGGAGCGATTACACCAAGTGACATCTTAAGGATTCAAGGTCCTACGAAAGTTCAAGAATATTTGGTTAATGAAATTCAGGAAGTGTACCGATTACAAGGAGTGGGGATCAACGATAAACACTTTGAAGTAATAGTTAGGCAAATGATGAGGAAAGTTGTAATCGACGATCCAGGAGATACTAAGTTTTTGGAAAAAGAAATTGCAAACAAAATTGATTTCAATGTTGAAAACGATTGGATTTATGGTAAGATAGTGGTGACTGAAGTAGGAGATTCGGAAGAATTGAAAGCTGGTCAAATCATTACAGCCAGAAGAATGAGAGAAGAAAATTCTACTCTTAGAAGACAAGACAAAAAGTTAGTGGAAGCTAGGGAAGTGATTCCTGCAACTTCAACCTCTATACTTCAGGGTATTACAAGAGCTTCTCTTCAAACTAAGTCGTTTATTTCAGCAGCGTCTTTCCAAGAGACAACTAAAGTATTGAACGAAGCTGCGGTTAAAGGTAAAATTGACTACTTAGAAGGTTTGAAAGAGAATGTAATTGTTGGACATAAAATCCCTGCTGGTTCAGGAATGAGAAAATACAATAACATAGTTGTAGGTTCAAAGGAAGAGTACAATGCGCTTCTGGAAGCTAAAAAAGAAGTTGTTGTAGAGGAAAAAGAAACCACTGAGGAAGCATAATGAAAGAGCAAGAAGACAAGAATCAATTGAACATTGAATTGAGTGAAGAAATAGCTGATGGCGAGTACGCTAATCTAGTTGTCATTACTCATTCGGCGTCTGAATTTGTTTTTGACTTTGTGAAAGTGATGCCAGGTGTACCTAAAGCTAAGGTTAAATCTCGTGTTATTATGACACCACAGCACGCAAAACGTTTAATGCAGGCTTTGGCTGATAACATAAGTAAGTTTGAACAAGCGAACGGTCCAATCAAAGACCTGGACTCAGGTCACGGTGGGATTCCAATGAATTTTGGAGGACCTACTGCTCAAGCATAATA
>JBLIAZ010000058.1:0-13235 GCA_047631875.1 Saprospiraceae bacterium | reverse complement strand
TCTCCAAATTTTAAGTGTTAAATTCATAACTTAATTTTTTCTAAACGTTGATTATATAGGCTGTTGCCTATTTGTAACTTCTTTGTTTTAATTCGATGTCGTTGAATTCCAATTGTTCTTTATGCAGTACTGCATCAGCAGGTTCTCCTTTGTATTCCCACGCAGAGACATGTTTGAAATTCACATCATCTCGTAACGCTTCACCTGCTTGCTCTCCACCAACTTCAACAGACTCTTCACGGAAATGACCTCCACAAGACTCTTTTCTGTCTAAAGCATCTTTTGCGAACAGTTCTCCTAATTCTAAGAAATCTGCAACCCTACCAGCTTTTTCTAATTCAGGATTCAAACTATCGGCAGTTCCTGGAACCAATACGTCTTTGTAAAATTCTTCTCTAATTGATTTGATTTCTGCCATGGCTTCTTTTAAACCTTCAGCATTTCTTGCCATTCCAACTTTTTCCCACATTACTTTTCCAAGTCTTCTGTGGAAGGAATCGACTGACTTTGTTCCTTTGTTGTTCATGAAAAAATCTATTCTTTCTTGCACTTCTTTTGCAGCAGTAGTAAATTCTGGACCGTCAGTTGGGATTTTACCAGTTCTAATTTCAGAAGCTAATTGATGCCCAATTGTGTATGGTAATACGAAATATCCATCAGCTAAACCTTGCATCAATGCAGAAGCTCCTAACCTGTTGGCGCCGTGATCTGAGAAGTTTGCTTCTCCAGCACAATAGCAGCCAGGAATAGTTGTCATTAAGTTGTAATCAACCCAAACACCACCCATCGTATAGTGTACTGCTGGATAAATTTTCATAGGCAGTTCATATGGATTTTCATCAGTAATTTTTTGATACATCTGAAACAAGTTTCCATACTTATTAGCTACTACTGTTTTTCCTAATTTAAGGAGTAGTGCTTTATCATTTTGATCTAAACCATTGATTTTGGCTTCTGTTTTACCATATCTTTCGAAGGCATCTGTGAAATCTAAATAGACAGCTTCACCTGTTGCGTTTACTCCGTAACCTGCATCACATCTTTCTTTTGCAGCTCTTGAGGCAACATCTCTTGGCACTAAGTTTCCAAAGGCAGGATATCTTCTTTCCAAGTAATAATCTCTGTCCTCTTCAGCGATATCTATGGCTTTCTTTTCTTTTGCTCTGATAGCTTTAACGTCGTCTAGGTTTTTAGGAACCCAAATTCTACCATCATTTCTTAACGATTCTGACATCAATGTCAATTTCGATTGGTGATCTCCAGATCTTGGAATACAAGTAGGGTGTATTTGTGTGTAACATGGATTTGCGAAGAACGCTCCTTTTTTGTGAATTTTCCATGCTGCGGTTACGTTAGATCCCATTGCATTGGTAGACAAAAAGAAAACATTTCCGTATCCACCTGTAGCAATAACAACTGCATGAGCAGCATGTTTTTGGATTTCTCCGGTCACTAAATTCCTTGCGATAATCCCTCGAGCTTTACCATCTATTTTTACTATATCCAACATTTCGTGTCTGTTGAACATTTCAATTTTTCCTTTGTTAATTTGACGGTTCATTGCTGAATATGCACCTAACAGGAGTTGTTGACCTGTTTGTCCTTGTGCATAAAATGTCCTTGAAACTAATACACCTCCAAAAGACCTGTTGTCCAACAGTCCGCCATAATCACGAGCAAATGGAACACCTTGTGCAACACATTGGTCAATGATGCTACCCGAAACTTCCGCTAAACGATGAACGTTTGCTTCGCGTGATCTATAATCACCACCTTTTACAGTGTCATAAAATAATCGGTAAGTAGAATCACCATCATTTTGGTAATTTTTTGCGGCATTGATACCACCTTGTGCAGCTATCGAGTGAGCTCTTCTGGGAGAATCTTGGTAACAAAATGCTTTTACATTATATCCCATTTCAGCAAGTGAAGCTGCTGCTGCCCCTCCAGCTAATCCCGTTCCCACAACTATTATATCAATGTGCCTTTTGTTGGCTGGATTAACTACATTGATTTTATTTTTATGGTTAGTCCACTTGTCTTTAATTGGACCGTCTGGTATTTTAGAATCTAATATTGACATATCAAAAGTTTTTTTAATGGTTTATCACATGAAACCATGCAATAAAAATGAACACTGCAGGAACCAAAATAGCGAATGCTTTTCCCACTTTTTCAATCGTTGGGGTGTATTTGTTGTGTCGTGCACCTGCTGATTGGAATGCCGAAGCAAAGCCATGTTGTAAATGCAAGGACAAGAAAATAAATGCAACTGTATAAATTCCAGATCTGAATGGATCGGACATTTTTGTAACTAATTCATGGTGAAACCGTAGTTCAACTTCACCAAGCTTATTGATGTGCTCTCCTGTCCAGTTGCCTTGTATGAATTTTGTCTGAATTTCAGGAATCCAAAAGTCATAAAAATGTACTCCAAAAAATAATAAAATCATGATGCCTGTTACAACCATGTTTCGGCTAACCCAACTCGCATTAGCAGCACGATTATCCTCAATGTATTTAATTGGACGCGCCTTGTTGTTTTGCATTTCTAAGTAAAAACCCATTCCTAAATGGAATAAAACTCCAAAAAGCAGCACTGGTTGTAATCCAAATTGTACTATCGGATTTAATCCCATGAATGCCGAAACAGCGTTGAACATGTCAGGGCTAATTACTGATAATAGATTGATTGCCGCGTGCTGTAGTAAGAATATTATAAGGAAAAAACCAGAAAAAGCCATCAAGACTTTTCTTCCTATTGATGATTTTACAAAACCAGAATTACTCATAAGTTAAAATTTAGTTCTTGAGATTGACCGCGAATTTAACTAAGATATATGAGAAAAAAAATGATTCTAGTCGCTTTGTCAAGGCGTGGACGGTAATGTCTTATTTCCTCATTTTTTCACCAATTTCCAGTAACGTTAAGTTTGCGGTATTTTGCAATACGGAATCCTGTAATTCACTGGTAACTTGATGAATTAGATCACCTTCTGTTTTGTTACCCACAGGCACATCGTTTGATCCTGAAGCATCCATTATGTCATTCAGTTCCGAAAATTTTAAACCATTTAGATCCCTTGCCGGAAGGTAGGTCAAGGACTCGTTTTGGGTGACAATCTCGGAAATTATTTTCGCGTCGACTAATTCATTAATGACACTTAGAACAAGCCGAATTGGTAATTTAGTGGTGTCGCACAAATTATTGATCGTCAGGGCATTTTCTCCTTGGTTGAATCCTTTGTTCATGTGCAGCAATATCAGTAATGCGATTTTTCTTTTGTGGGTTATACTGATTGTACTTACCTCTTTTTCGTATACATAATTATGAACATTTTGCCCAGAAAATGCTATTTCACAACCAAACAATACTATAATCCAAGAGCTTTGAACCCAAACTAAAAACAAAGGAAGTGCAGCGAAACTTCCATAAACTGCACTTTTTTGAGCAGCCCCGATTTGAAATGCAAAATAAGCCCATTCTAGCAAATTGAAAAGACTTCCTGCAATAACACCAGCAATCAAAGCATGTTTGAATTTGACTTTAGTATTAGGGATTGCCATGTATATGAAGGCGAATAACAACCAAATGATGGCATATGGTATTGCCTTTATTAAAATTCGAACAGCTGGACCAAATAAATTAAAGACTTCAAATTCGGATAATACACTGTTTGCGGCAATTGAAACGTAGATGGTGATACCGCTTGACAAGGCAATAAAAATCGGTGCGATAAGCATGATTGCAATGTACTCTGTGAATTTTTTAATGATCGTACGAGGAGTTTTGATGCCCCAAACGGCATTGAAGGATAATTCAATGTTACCCAGCACTTTCATGATTGACCAAAAAAGCATGACCAATCCGAATCCTGCTATTAATCCTCCTTTTGTGTTTTCTAATGAGGAATGTGACACCTCTAAGAGTGTTGCGCTTACTTCTGGTTGCTGTGCAAAAGAGGATTGAATTAAATCGTACAGTTTTTCCTCGAAACCAAAGCCTTTTGCAATTCCAAATGCCATGGCAATCACAGGAACTATCGAGATTAAAGTGTAAAACGTCAAGGCAGAAGAGCGAAGTAAAACCTCGTCGTCTTTAAAACCTCGAAATGCCAAAGTCACAACGCGCACTTGCTTTAATAAAAAAAGCTGTTTTTTGCTGTAGTGCTCGTTAGTCGAACTCCAGAGCTGTTTGCTGAAAAAATGCTTAATTTTTTGAATCATTGCCATGAACTTTGTGAATTGCAAAAATGAAGATAAGAAAATTGATACAAAAAGAAAATAAGTAAATGGGGTCGTAGAGCTAAGTGGCGCTATTGAGCAGCTTCTTCGGTAATCTCCACTTGTTCGCCGCACTTGTATACGGCTTTTAGTTTCAATGAATTTCTTTCAAGGATAATCATATCAGCAAAATAATTCTTTTTTATAAAACCGTAAATGTTGTCAACTTTCAAGAACTCAGCGGGATACCTTGAGGACATTTTGAAACATTCTGCTAATTCAATATTAGCGTTTTTAAATGCGTTTTGAATACTCTCTAACATGGAAATTGCCGATCCTGCAAGGTTGCCAGTTTCGGTTAAATACATTCCGTCCTTAAAGAATATTTTGAACTCGTCAATTTCAAAAGACCCAACAGGTTGTTTGACAAAAGAGGCGTCAGAAACTAAAAAGAGCTTGTCTTTTTTTGCTTTTTGCGCTATCCTAACAGAAGCATAATCGCAATGTATACCGTCAACAATAATCCCTCCATAAACAGAGTCTGGAGAATCAAGAAAAGCACCAACTAAACCAGGGCTTCTACTTGAAAATTGGCTCATAGCATTGTATAGGTGAGTTACTTTGGTGATCCCGAGTTCAAAGCCTTTCATGGCTTGTTCATACGTAGTATTACTGTGACCAGCTGAAACAGGAATGCCTGCGTCTATTATCCGTTTGATGTGTTCAGCACTTACCATTTCAGGGGCAAGTGTTAATATTTTAATGACACCTATCCCGTGTTCAATGATTTTGTCTACTTCGTAATCTGTTGCTTCACGCACAAAGTCCAAAGAGTGAGCTCCTTTTTTTTCTGGATTAAAGAAGGGTCCTTCCACGTGCATACCTAATACACCGTTTTTTGGGTCCTTCATCATTTCTTTTGCCACTTTCAAAGACTCAATGATATTGTCAAGTGAAGTAGATATGATTGTTGGTAGTAGGCTTGTTGTTCCAAATTCCCTGTGCGCAGAGTTAACAGTTTGGTAATCAGCGATGTTTGGTTTTTGAGTGTAAAAAGCACCACCACCTCCGTTCACTTGACAGTCTATAAAGCCTGGAGCAAGGATGTCTCCACCACAATCAATAAGCTCATCGTACCCTGAAATTTTACTTTTTGGAATGACGTCAATGATTTTGTCGTCTTCCACAACCACAGCCTTGTTGCCTAAAAAAGCGTCTCCGTCAAATATGGAACAGTTGGTAAATACCTTGATCATTTCTCGATTAAGTTAAGCGGACAAATTTCTAGTTTTTAATTTGTTAAAACAAGCTTTTCGGCTTTAATATTTATAGTCGACATAAGGTATTGAGAATACTATACTCAAATCACACAGCTTTTCGGTTTTTTCACTTGTCCATTTCCCTTTTCTCTTTGTTGAAAAACAAAACCGTAGCTATGGCTATGATTGAGTTTTTCGCCTTGACAAAAGAAAAATGTTCTTCGTCAAAACTTCCGATAAACTGTGTGGTTTGAGTATACTTTGGGACTGCGAATTTATTTGGAAGTCAAGAATTCAATGTTTCTTTTTAACCCATCATATTTAGTACGTTTCACTGCACTTTTTCGGAAGATTTCTGAAAAAATTTCCTGTGTAATTTCTTCCCAATCAGATTTGGAATTGTTTAAGATGGATGGATGAGCAGCGAATGCAGCTTCCTTGGTTGGTGTGGAAAATTTATTCCAAGGGCAAACGTCTTGACAAATGTCACAGCCAAACATCCAATCGTCCATTTTATTGGCAAAACTGTTAGGTAGCAGAGCGTCTTTTAGTTCAATAGTAAGGTAGGAGATGCATTTGCTACCATCCACTTTATGGTCTTCGTATATTGCCTCAGTTGGACATGCGTCTATGCATTTAGTGCAAGTGCCGCAGTAGTCGTTAGTTGGGGAGTCTTCGTCAAGCTCTAAGTCCAGAATTAATTCAGCTATAAAAAAGAAGCTCCCTGATTCCCGAGTAATTAAATTGTTGTTTTTTCCGAGCCATCCAATCCCGCTTTTTTTTGCCCACGCTTTGTCCATGACAGGTGCAGAGTCAACAAATCCTCGTCCATTTACGTCACCAATTTCTTGGTTGATGAATTGCAGAAGTTGTTTTAACTTGTCTTTGATGACATGGTGGTAATCTTGTCCGTAAGCGTACTTTGATATTTTGTAACTGTCTCTGGTTTGAAGTTTTTCGGGATAATAATTCAATGAAAATGAAATGACACTTTTTGCGCCATCTACTAGCAACGTTGGGTCGAGCCGTTTGTCGAAATGGTTTTCCATGTAACTCATTTTGCCATGACGAGATTCTTTAAGCCATTTTTCTAGACGTGGAGCTTCCTGCTCCAAAAACTCAGCTTTGGATATGCCAACTTCATCAAATCCTAACTCCTTAGCTTTGGTCCTGATGAGGAGTGTATTTTTAGTATTTTTTATGGCGTTCAAAATTGTACGTATATGAATTCGTCTCCAGCATTAAAGTAGCCAAAAAATAATATAGCGAGGATTATGGAGGTAAGGTACATAAAAGAGAAATGAGTTTTTCTAGAAATGCGTTCAAGTTTGCTTTCAAATGCAAAAAACAAAATGATCAAGCCGGCTGTTTCTAACAAATTATATTGTTGTAAAAAGTGACCACCATTTCCTATGATCGCAACAAAGTCTACCATCCAGTGGGAGGGAAAGAAATTATTTTGACACAAAGACTTCAAGTGGTGATTGATATTTGTCCATGATTTAGCAAGGAAAAAAAAGTTAGAAAAACTGATGAGTAGGAACGTAATGACGACACCTATTTTAGATTTTTGTGTGACCTTTATTTTTTTTCGTCCCCAAAATTCAACAAGTAAGTAGGTGGCGTTGATAGCTCCCCAAATTAAATATCCTATATGATTACCATGCCATAATCCGCTGACAATGAAGGTTATTAAGATGCCGGAAGTGACACCTAGCAAGGTGTGTTTTCTTAAAGAGTATACGATGGGGTAGTACAAGTGCTGTGTTAACCATTCAATTAAGGAAATGTGCGTTTTTCTCCAGTATTCTGTCACTGTTTTTGATTGAAAAGGGAGTTTAAAGTTTTCTTTGAAATCGATGCCAAACAGTTTGGCAGACCCAATCGCAATGTCGGTATAGGCAGAGAAATCCAAGTACATTTGTAAGGTGAATACGATGCTCCCAAAAAGGATTGAAAACCCAGGGTTTTGTTGATTGGCTGGTTCAAAAATATTATTGGTGATCACCGAAAGCCTGTCCGCTAAAATGAGCTTTTTGCCTAGTCCAAATAAAATTCTTTGTGTGCCAGAAGCTATGTTATCAAGGTTGAATGTTGTCTTAGGTTTTATGAGTTGAAAATCTTTTGCAGTAAGGATTGGCCCAGCTACAAAGCGTGAAAAAAAGGTATTTCCCAGAAAAAGTTGATTTAAACTTAGTTTTTGGTTTGAAAGCAACACTGAAATATTTTGTAAACTGAAATAAGACAAACCTAAAAATGTCCAAGTACTTATTTCAGCTTCACTTCCAACCCAAAGTAATTCTGTTTTTAAAAAGAATAAAATTATAACATGCAATACAATACCACCGTATTTACTAGATTTTGAATTGGTTTTTGAAATAAAAAAAGTGGTAAGGGTGAGTATTATTACGATGATTGCCGAGGGTAAACTCCAATAAGCGATTAGTCCTAATGACAATGCATTTAAAAATGTAGTTTGATGCTTTTTGAAAAACAAATAATATACAATTACACTTGACACGAGTATTAACAGGTATGACCAAGTGAAGAGCATGGTAGTTATTGAGTGTTTTTTGAGTCGAGGTAGGTAACGATGTCACCCACGCAATTAAATTCCATGATTTCGGTGAAGGGTATTTTTAGTTTAAAATGTGCTTCGATGCTACTCATTAATTCCATGTGCGAAAATGAATCCCAGTCTTGAATGTCATGAGCTGTGGTCTCATGGTCGATCACCTCATTATTTATACTAAAAAACTTGGCTATCAGCTTTTGTAAATCATTAAAACAATCCATGAGGTTGAATTTTGGGTATAAAAAAAGCCGTTCTGAAAGGAACGGCTTTTAAAATACAATAATTTAAATTATGCGCCAACAGTCATGTTGTCTAAAACACCTTTAACTTCTCTTACAGCTGCTGCAGATTCGTTAAGTAATGTTTTTTCAGCTTCGTTTAAGTCTAATTCAATGATTTTTTCGATTCCGTTTTTCCCTAACACAACAGGAACTCCGAGGTATAAATCGTTTACACCATATTCTCCTTCTAACCATGCGCAAACAGGGAAGATTCTTTTTTGGTTCTTAACGATTGCTTCAACCATTTGAGCTGCTGCAGCTCCTGGAGCGTACCATGCAGATGTTCCCATCAAGTTTACTAATTCACCACCTCCCTTTTTAGTTCTTTCAACAATTGCATTTAATTTGTCTTCAGCAATTAATTCAGTGACAGGAATTCCTGCAACGGTAGTGTATCTTGGTAAAGGGACCATGGTATCACCGTGTCCACCCATTAAAATAGCTTGGATGTCTTTTGGAGAACAATCTAGTTCAGTAGCTATAAATGCTCTGTACCTAGCAGTGTCTAATATCCCAGCCATTCCCATTACTTTATTTTTGTGAATCCCAGCAGTTTGGTATGCACAGTAACTCATTACATCCAATGGATTTGAAACCACGATGATGATAGCATCTGGAGAATGCTTGATTACGTTTTCAGTTACACTTTTTACAATTCCAGCATTAGTAGCGATTAAGTCATCTCTACTCATACCAGGTTTTCTTGGTAGGCCAGAGGTAATAACAACTACTTCAGAACCTGCGGTTGCAAGGTAATCGTTTGTTACACCTGTGATCCTAGAATCGTACAAGTTGATAGGAGCAGTTTGCCACATGTCCAATGACTTTCCTTCTGCCACTCCTTCTTTGATGTCAAGCAAAACGATTTCGTTTGCTAATTCCTTATGAGCGCATACGTTGGCACATGTAGCCCCAACATTTCCAGCTCCTATTACAGTGATTTTACTCATGATAATGTTTTATTTAAGTTTAGTGATAGTGTCTAATTAAAAGAACTTCATGGTGTCCACATTGTTCAGCTCTTCAAAAGATTGCTTTAACCTTGTGCTGAAAGCTTCTTCACCTTTTCTTAACCAAACTCTTGGGTCATAATATTTTTTGTTTGGAGAATCAGCACCATCTGGATTTCCCATTTGAGCTTGTAGATAAGCTTCTTTGTCTGTATAATAGTTCTTGATACCGTCCCAGAATGCCCATTGTAAATCTGTGTCAATGTTCATTTTAATCGCTCCGTAACTGATCGCTTCCTTGATTTCAGCGGCAGACGATCCCGAGCCTCCGTGGAAAACAAAATCAACAGGTAAGTTTCCTGTGTTGAATTTTTCCTGCACGTATTTTTGAGAGTTATCTAAAATAGTTGGCGTTAATTTAACGTTACCTGGCTTGTACACACCGTGCACATTTCCAAAAGCTGCAGCAACAGTAAATTGATCACTTACTTTTTTTAATTCTTCGTATGCATATGATACTTCTTCTGGT
This sequence comes from Saprospiraceae bacterium, assembly GCA_047631875.1. Classification (GTDB taxonomy): domain Bacteria; phylum Bacteroidota; class Bacteroidia; order Flavobacteriales_C; genus JBLIAZ01. The sequence continues at coordinate 3,417 of JBLIAZ010000058.1, read as the reverse complement.
TGAGTATATAGTTTAGACTCATCCATATCAGTGTTGTCAACACCATCTTCCTCACCACCTGTACAACCTAATTCAATTTCTAAAGTCATACCCATTTTACTCATCCTGTCTAGGTATCTTTTGCATATTTCTATGTTTTCTTCTAAAGGCTCCTCAGATAAATCAATCATGTGTGATGAAAACAACGGAACTCCATTAGCCGCGTAAAACTTTTCACCTTCGTCTAATAAACCGTCAATCCAAGGCAATAATTTTTTAGCAGCGTGATCTGTATGTAAAATTACCGTAGCACCATATTTGTCAGCCATGTTCCACACATGTTGAGCTCCTGCAACACCTCCTGCGATTGCACCGATTTGAGCTTCATTTCCTAAACCTTTTCCTGCAATAAATTGAGCTCCACCATTACTGAATTGGACAATTACTGGGGAGTTTAAATTTGCAGCAGTTTCTAAAACAGAGTTGATGCTGTTTGAATTTATCGTGTTTACCGCTGGTAACGCAAATTTATTTTCCTTTGCTACTCTAAATATTTCTTGTACACCTTCACCCGTAATTACACCAGTTCCGATTTTTGTTTTTGTTTCACTCATTTGTATGGTTTTTTAAATTTTAGTGCTGCGAATTTAGTGATTTTCAAGGAAGTAAAGTGTAAATAAATCAATCAATTTTGAATTTCTTTTTTTTATTGGCAATGATTTTGAATCAAACTTACTTTTGAAGTAAAAGTGTTGTTATAAAAAGGGAGCAGCATGATGGGTATTTTGTAAAATATAGTCGTTACTTTTGATGTATACCGTTATTCGGATTTATGTGGCATAAAATCGCAAAAATTATTCTTAGAAATAGGGTTGTCATTCTGATAGTATTGGGACTAGTGACAACGTTTATGGCTGTTCAAATACCCAAAAACAGGGTAAATCATGATGTGTCAGGGTTATTACCTAAAAGCGATTCGACAGCATCAATATTTACAGAATTTACAAGTAAGTATGGGGTCAATGACAATGTATTTTTTATTTCAACAGAAGACGAGTCTATTTTTGAATTAGATAATTATCGGAAACTCGAAAAGTTTACAGAGGGCTTGACTCAGTTTCCTGCAGTAGATAGCGTATTTGGACTTACAAATTTTTATTTCTTAGGCAAAAACAACAAAAACAGGACTTTTGAGCTTAAGCATGCTGGAGGACCCTTGGAAACCCAGGAAGAATTGGATGAGTTAAGAAGCACTTTGTACAGTTTGCCGTTTTTCGAAAATTTGTTGTATTCCAATAAGAGTCCTGTGACCTTGTTTGCGGTGGTATTCAATGGAGATTCATTGGCTACCAGGAAACGAAATCAGTTTGTGTTGCCGGTGGTAGATGAAGTTTTAAATTTCAGCAATGAAAGTGGTATCATTTTTAACTATTCGGGAATGCCCTATGTCAGAACAATTTTAAGCTCGCAAGTTGAAGAAGAGATTTTTATATTTTTAGGACTCACAGCGTTCCTGACATCTTTGATTCTGTACTTTTTCTTACGAAGTTTCAAAGCAGTAATACTTTCCCTTGTAGTTGTTTTGGTGGCCGTAATATGGTCTTTTGGATTGATGGCTCTACTAGGTTTTAAAATTACGATACTTACAAGTTTAATACCTCCGTTAGTTATAGTCATTGGTATCCCCAATTGTATTTTTTTACTGAATAAATATTTTTCGGAGTTTAAAAGTCACGGTAACCAAGCGAAATCGCTCACCCGAGTAATTGATAAAGTGGGTAATGCAACTTTGATGACTAATGCTACTACAGCTGCTGGTTTTGCCACTTTTGCGTTGACATCGAGTGTATTACTTAAGGAGTTTGGAATTGTAGCTTCCTTAAGTATCATGTCTGTGTTTATATTGTCAATTTTAATCGTTCCAATTGTTTACAGCTTTTTTGCACCGCCTGACAAAAAGCATTATAAACACCTTGATTATCCTTGGGTCAATGGAATGTTGAACGCGTTTGTCAAAATTGCTGTAAGTTACAGAGGGATTGTGTACATGTTTTTGATTTTTTCTGCTATTGTTGCGGGATACGGGATTTCAAAACTAAATAATAACTCGTTGATTGTGGATGACATCAAAGATGATAATCCAGTTAAAATCGATTTAAGGTATTATGAAAATACACTTGGAGGAATTATTCCTTTTGAAATTTTGATTGACACCAAGAAAAAAGGGAAAGCGCTTAAATTGAGTACTTTAAAAAGGGTTCAAAAGCTTTACGATGAACTTGAACGTTATCCTGAATTTGGGAAACCGATGTCGGTGCTTGATGTGATTAAGTCAAGTAAACAGGCTTTTTACAATGGCGATATAAATGAGTATGAGCTTCCATTGTCAAATGAAATAGGATTCATTTACGATTATGCCTCAAGGTCTAGTACTTCATCAAGTAGTGTGATGAGTTCCTATTTGGATGAGGATCGACGAGAATTACGTGTTAGTTTAAAAATGAAAGACATAGGCACAAAAAAACTAGACCAGGTTGTGCTGAGATTAAACACTACAGTAGACGAAATTTTTAACCCTGATAAATATGACGTCACTTTTACTGGAGTGGGGGTCATCGCGACCAAGGGTGTTAACTTATTGATATATAACTTAATGTTTACGTTGTTTTTGGCAATTGTATTAATTTCAGTGATCATGGCTTTCATGTTTCGGAATGCGAGAATGGTATTGATTTCCATCTTACCTAACCTGATACCGTTGGTGTTTACGGCTGCGATCATGGGTTATTTTAACATCAACATAAAGCCATCTACAATACTTGTGTTCAGTATTGCATTTGGAATATCGGTTGATGATACGATACACTTTTTATCTAAGTACCGTCAAGAATTATTACTGAATAACATGAACATTAAAATTGCAGTTATAAAAGCATTAAAGGAAACCGGCGTGAGTATGATATACACTTCGGTTGTATTGTTTTTTGGATTTGGTGTATTTATGATATCAAATTTTGGGGGGACGCAGGCTCTAGGTATGTTGGTGGCAATGACTTTGTTAATAGCCATGTTGTCCAACTTGATTTTACTTCCGTCCTTGTTATTGACCCTAGATAATTTAATTGCTATCAAAAAGTCCGACACCGATTTTTTTGATGAGGTGAATGAAAAAGATTTAAATTGAACCATTATGAGTAGGATATTGATTACCGGGGGAGCTGGATTTGTTGGAAGCTCTGTAGCTGAAAAACTGATCTCTGACAAAGATAATTTTGTTGTGATTATAGATGATTTATCGACAGGAAGTTTAAAGAAATTACCGAAATCGCCCAAAGACAATTGGAGGTTTGTCAAGGCTGATGTGAATAGGTATTCAGAAGTGTCGGAAGTAATGTTGGGTAATGAATTTGACTATGTGTTTCATTATGCTGCTTTGGT
>JBLIAZ010000057.1:0-13236 GCA_047631875.1 Saprospiraceae bacterium | reverse complement strand
AAAATGATGTCAGTATGTTCGTTTCTGAAGAAATCAGCGTAAGTAATCCCTAAGCCAAGGCTAGCTCCAAAATACCCCCCAAATGCTTGCTCATAAAAAAATGGGTAACGACCTCTAAGTGGGTGAAGCCATCCAAAATGAATTACACTTTTTAAACTTGGTAAAGTGTCTGTTTCGTTTGTAGGTTCATCAGGACTAAATATTTTTACGTCTTCTGTTGCGTCCTCATGAATTACTTGACCGAAACCAAACTGTGTAATCACACAGAATAAAATCATTAAAGCGATGTCTTTAACTTGAAGCATTCAGTTTTTAGTTAGAAACGATAAGTTTGGAATAAAAGTACGTAGCATTGTCGAATAGCTCCTATGGTTTATTGAATTTATATTCAAACTTATTTTGCCCCTGTTTGATCGTCACAGTCGTAATCCTTTTTAATCCCGCATCCGCATTTGAAAACTGTGTCTGCAATGATAGTATTGTAACTCGCTTTGTCAATGCTTATTGAAAATACTTTCGATGAAGTTTTGTGGTAAAAGTTTATTTTATAAATGGAGAATTCGGTTTTGTTAATGTACATGGTAATCCTTCTGTAAGGGTTGTTTTTCTCTGTTTCAGGATACAATTCAATGATGTGGTACGTTTTGCCTTTAAGGGTTGTTTCCTTGATGTACCGGTACTTGTACCCACTTTGGTAAATTGTGAAAATTTCACTGGGGCTGAATTCGTCGGCATCATTAAAATCTACATTTGTAATGATTACCTCTTCATCGGCATCAGAAATTGTACATATTTTTTTTCCGTCAGAAATTTTAGTGATTCCAAAAATACTGTACTTGTATTTATCGCCTTTTAATTGAAGTTTTCCCTTTTGCTTTTCGTTGATGTCCTCACTTTTTACGGAGTAAGTAAAATCGGCAGTAATGGTTTTGTAAGCTTTTGTTTTTGCGCTTACCTTGTTTAGGATTTCAGTGGCTTTCGCGTCTTTCTGAACAGACGGTGCTACAAAAGAAAATCCGAAGATAGAGATGGCTATTACTGCTAATGTTGTTTTCATTTTTGAAATGTATTTTAGTGTGGTAAAACTATTAAATCATTCTTATTTATCTTCCTCATTGTAATTCAAATATTGTTCCAAAGACGCTTCGTCAGGAATTAATACTTGTCTTGCTTTGCTACCTTCAAAAGGGCCAATAATACCAGCTTCTTCCAGTTGATCAACTATCCTTCCAGCCCTGTTGTAACCTAGTTTTAGTTTACGTTGAAGTAGGGAGGCGGAGCCTTGTTGGTGCATGACTACTACTTTTGCTGCATCCACAAACAAAACGTCTCGGTCTAATATGTTGGGGTTACCACTTGCAGAAGAATCGTTTATGTCAGCCACCTCTGGCAATAAAAATGCGTCAGGATAGCCACGTTGGTTACCTATAAAATCTGTTATGCTTTCTACTTCAGGAGTGTCTACAAAGGCGCACTGCACCCTGATTAAATTATTTCCCGTAGTCAATAACATGTCACCTCGGCCAATCAATTGATCCGCACCACCAGCATCAAGGATGGTCCTTGAATCTATTTTTGATGTTACCCTGAATGCTATCCTTGCAGGGAAGTTGGCTTTAATCGTTCCCGTGATGATGTTTACCGAAGGTCGCTGTGTAGCAATGATTAAATGAATTCCAATTGCCCGTGCTAACTGTGCGAGTCTTGCTATAGGAGTTTCTACTTCCTTGCCAGCGGTCATGATCAAATCGGCAAATTCATCCACTACTAACACTATGAATGGAAGGAAGCGGTGTCCTTTTTCAGGGTTCAATTTCCTGTCTATAAACTTAGCGTTGTATTCTTTTAAATTTCTGCAATGAGCTTCTTTAAGTAACTCGTAACGTTGATCCATTTCAAGACAAAGTGAGTTTAAAGTATTAACTACTTTGCTTGTTTCAGTGATGATTGCTTCTTCACTGTCAGGTAATTTAGCTAAATAATGACGTTCAATTTTATTAAACAAGGTAAGCTCTACTTTTTTAGGGTCCACCAATACAAACTTCAATTGGGAAGGATGTTTTTTATAAAGTAAGCTAACTAATATACAATTTAATCCAACTGACTTTCCTTGTCCAGTAGCACCTGCCATCAACAAATGAGGCATTTTAGCTAAATCTACTACTAAAGTTTCGTTGCTGATTGTTTTCCCCATAGCAATTGGTAAATCCATGGTGGTTTCAGCAAAAGCTTTGGATGCAAGGACCGTTCGCATGGACACCACATCAGGATTTGGATTTGGAACTTCTATACCTATTGTGCCTCTACCAGGAATAGGAGCGATAATTCTGATGCCTAAAGCAGCTAAAGACAAGGCAATGTCATCCTCCAAGTTTTTAATTTTTGAGATCCTTACACCAGGAGCAGGCACTATTTCATATAAAGTAACAGTCGGACCAATGGTGGCCTTGATGCTGTCAATTTCTATCTTGTAATTTTTAAGGGTGTTTACAATGTTGTTCTTGTTATTTTCAAGAGTTTCGTTGTCTACAGATTCTTTGTTACCTGATTCGTAATCATTAAGCAGATCAATTGTTGGAAATTTATAGGAGGATAAATCTAACGTCGGGTCATAATCACCTGTTGAATTCGGTAGTACTTTGTCGACAGTTTCTTCTTCAGTTATTTCTTCTACTTCAAGTTTTACTTCCTCGGTATGGTTATCGGTGGTTTCTTTTTCTGGAACAGCAGCATCTAAATTAACGACACCTTCGTCTTGTTTTTCGATGTTAGGCTCCGTTTGCTCCACTGGGTTTAAAACAGCGCCTGTTGACATACTTTGTTCAGTGTTTGATTCAGTCGAAGGACTTAAGGTGTCAGGAAGCACGGTATGTGATGTGCCTAGCCCATCTTGTGTGGCGTTTAAGTTTGTAGTAAACTCGTTAAGGTCTTCGTCTGATTTTTGCTCTTCATTTTTAGTGCTTAACATCGCTGCTAGTACCTCAATTCTAACATTAAAGAATGCTAGTAAAGACAAAACCATGCTCAAGGTAAGCACTATGATTAATCCAGTTTTGCCCAAAATAAATTCTATCCATAAGTTTAATTGGTGACCAAAGGTACCTCCTGGATTTAAAGCAGCGTCTGGAAAAATCAAACTTAAAATCGATGACCCAAGTACTGCGTAAAAAATTAAAATTTTAGCTGCTTTAGTAAAGGGAAACAATTGTCGTTTAAACGAAAGTTTAAAACCGCCAAGTATTAATAAAACAGGTAAAACGTAAGCTGTAACTCCTGTAAGTTGATGAATAAAAAAGTGAGCTATTTTAGCTCCTAAAGTTCCTGTTCTGTTTGCTGCTTGTTGTTCTAGCTCATCAAATGCTTCAGAACCAATTGCTGTCCATGTCTGAATTTTATCTTGATCGGTTTTCCATGAAAAAAAGTACGAAGTAAAAGAAAACAACAAATAAACTCCTGCAAACATAAGTACCAAACCAATGACATATCTGTTTTTTTCAGTTTCAAAGAACGCTTTTACTTTAGGGAATTTAAAATACTGAGCAACATCAAACTTAATTTTCTTTTTGCTGCCGGTGGCTTTGTTTCTTAAAGTGTTCGATTTACGTTCTTCTTTTTTTTTGCCAAACATTATTTCGCGGAGTAAAAAGTTGATTTTGTTAAAAATAAATCATCAGGTCCTTTGACAAAGGCTTTGATCCTTAAAGTTATGAACGATTGATTGAAGATAAGCCCAGTCCCGATGGTAGGCAATTAAAACTTCAAGTAAAAATCTTTGCAAAGTTCTTTGTACTCTTTGGTGTATTTTCCTCTTTCTATTTCAATCACTAAAAGCTGATTTTCAGGAGCTCGGTAGTTCGTGGAAGGTTCCCATTTTGATGCTTTGTACAAGCAGCGTTTGACGGTGGTGTCTGGGTTGCCCTGAATTTGCACAATTGTGTCAATTTGAAATCCAACTTGATCGGCTAATTCTTTGATGTGATCTGTTTCATTATTTGGATAAATGAAATACATTGAGCCTTGATTTTCTAGCAGTGCAATAGACCTAATAAAAAATGTCTCTAATGGTAAGTGCTTCGATGACCTTGCTAAGTCTCTTTTGCTATCAATAAAACTCCCGCCATCATCAAAGTAGGGAAGGTTAGCCACGATGATGTCAAATTTTACGGCAGTATTTTTATCGTTAGACAATAATTTATCCACCCGTAAAAAATCGATTTCATGTGTGATGAATTGATTGTCAAAAGGTGAATTGATGAAGTTTTTAGATGCCTGTTTAATTGCGTCACTTTCAATTTCAACTGCATGAATAATGGCTTTGGGGAATTTTTGAGCCATCATCAGCGCAATAAGTCCGCTTCCCGTTCCCACATCTAAAATATTGGCAGGTGATTCATCTTGGATCCAAGCCCCTAACAACACTCCGTCCACACCAATTTTCATCCCGCAATCACTGTCGCTTATAGAGAACTGTTTGAATTGAAACATGGAATTTAATCTTCCTTATTGATCTCCAGTAAGCCTTCAGGTAAATTGACGGTAAGCATTTTGTTTTCTAAATCAATGCTCACAATGAATTCATCGATCAAAGGAAAAATCAATTCTTCGTTATCCGTATTAATGTATACTAGTTCTTGTGCAGACGATTTGTCGATGTAGTCGATTAAACCGACTTCCCCAATTTTTTCGTCAATGACCATGCAACCGATGAGTTCGTGGGTAAAAACGTTGTCGTCGTCTGATACAGGCAAATCCTCCTTGTCAATATAAACTTCACAGTTTTTAATCATGTTAGCCATGTCAATGCTGTCGAACCCTTTGAATTTAAGGGTTACTTTGTTGTTGCTTTTTACTGACATCATTTCAATAGGGTATGTAATTAGCTTGTCACGAATAAGTAATTGCATGGTGGTTATTTCTCCCAAAGCAAAAAACACTTCATCGTCATCAACTATAAAAAAGACCTCTCCTTTAAAACTTTTAGGCTTGCCAATTTTCCCTATTAAAAAGTAATCACTTAAATTCATCCTACATTTTTTTACAAATATAGATAATGTTAGAATTTTTAAAGCTTTCCCTTCCTAAACTAAATTACCAACATAAGTTATTTTTTATTGGTTCTTGCTTTTCGGATAACATGGCTGAAAAGCTACGTCAGGATAAAATTGAGGTAATAAATAATCCTTTTGGTGTTATGTTTCATCCTGATGCCTTAGTAAAAGTGTTGGAAAGAGCTATGAATGAAAGCATGTATGAGGAGCGTGATTTTTTTGAATGGGACGGTTATTGGTTCTGTTTTGAGCACCACAGCAAGCTAGCGGAGCGTAATTTAAGAGTTTACCTGAACAAGGCAAATGCTTTGTTAATGGAAACAAAAAAGCAATTACAGCATACGGACACGTTGTTCATCACTTTAGGTTCAGCATGGGGCTATGAAAAGGAAGGAGAGGTTGTTGCTAATTGCCATCAGCAAAACGGGGTTTTGTTTGATGAAAACCTCTTGGAGGTGAATGAATCTGCCAAGCGGATGAGGGCCTTGTTAAAGAAGATAAGAGTTCAAAACAGTGATTTAAACATCGTGTTTACAGTAAGCCCCGTCAGGCATTATAAGGATGGGATGCTGGAGAATCAGCAAAGTAAGTCCTTGTTGAACACCTTGTGTCATGCTTTATGTGATGAATCAAGTAACAGTTATTATTTTCCTAGTTATGAGTATGTTATTGATTACCTTAGAGATTATAAATATTTTAAATCTGACAAGGTTCACCCGAATGAATTAGCCATATCTAAGTTGTACGAGTTTTTTGTTATTCATTTTTTTGACGAGTACAGCAGGGAGGTTATTTCAAAATGGCAATCTTTGAATTTATCATTGCAACATAAGAGTTTAAGGAGGTATTCTCCTTCAAATTTAAAATTCAAAGAAAGCTTAAAAAAGCAACTAGAAATGTTTGAATCTCAATACCACGTAAGTTGTGGAAACGAAATAGAAAATATTTCAAGTGAAATCGAACAAATTCGGCAAGGGATTTGATTAACATCCTTTGAGAAATTGCTTTGAAAGCAACTTTAATTCAACTATTTTCGTAACCGACTAAAAGTAAGGGGAAGTCCATGAAGCTCAATTTAAAGATATTCTTATTTCTTGCATTTACCTCGTTGGCGAGTTTTGCTCAAAAACCACCAGGACCTACTCTTGAAATTGTAATTTATTGCAAGGATAAAAGTGGTGTAAAAGGTGTTCAAGCTGTGATTTTAGTTGATGGGAAAGAATTTTATAAGCCTGCGAGTAGCTTAGGTAGTGGAAGGATTGTAATTTGGCTACCATACAATAAAACATATACTGTTAAAATTGAAAAAGAAGGTTATGTGCCTTATTTTTTTCCTGCAAATACTAATTTGAAACCGGGTAAATTGAAAGAAGATGATTCTTTCGAGCTAGATATCCCGATGATTAAATTGCCTGAAGATGGTAGTAAAGTAGAATTTAATAAACCAATTGCGAAAATTGAATTTAGTGATGAAGAGGGGCAGTTTGACTATAACTGGGATTATGCAGATGAAATTGGTGAGGAATTAAGAACAGTAAATAAGACGGTCAAGGAGAAAGATAAAATTTTTGCTAAAAAGAAGAGTGATGCTGGAGAGGATGTGCTTGCAGCTGATTTAGGTAAAAAGAAAGCTGAAGAAGCAAAAAAGGCGGAGGCAGAACGCAAAAAAGCTGAAGCTGAAAAATCCCGAGCTGCTGCTGAAAAGGCAAAAGAGGAAGCAGAAAAAAAGCGACTTCAAGCAGAAAAAGATAAAAAAGCAGCAGAGAATCAAAAACTAAAAGAAGAAAGAGAAAAAGCTGCCGCCGAAAGGGAAAAGCTTGAAGCCGAACAAAGCCAAGCAAGAAAAGACGCGGATGAAGCTAAACGCAAAGCAGCCGAACAAGAGGAGCGTAGAATAGCCGAAGAGAAAAAATTAGCTGAAGAAAAAAGGTTGTCCCAGGAAGCCAAAGCCAATGCTGATGCAGAGCAACGAAAGAAAGAGCAAGAGGAAAATGCGGCAAAAGCTGCTGAAGAAGCTGCAATACTTGCAGAGAAAGAGCGTAAAAAAGCCGAGCAAGAAAGAAAGCGTAAAGCAGACGAAAAACAACTGGCTGATGAAAAAGAAAAAGCAAGAAAAGCTGCTGAGCGATTAGCTGCACAAAAAGCCGAAGAGGAAAAAGAAAGGTTAGCTCAGGAAAAAGCAGAGGCTCAAGCAAAAGATTCAGCAGACAAAGAGAGGATAAGGGCTGAAGCTGAAAAAAGAAGGTTAGAAAAAGAAAAACTAAGAAAGGAAGAAGATGCCAAACGTTTGGCTTCAGAAAAGACAGAGAAGGACAAGTTAGCCAGAGAACAAGCAGAATCTGAACGGCAACGACTTGAAAATGAGCGTTTAGCCAAAGAAGAATTTAATAAGCAGGAAGCAAAAAGGAAGGCAGATGAAGCTAAGCAGCTTGAGGCCGAAAAATTAGCAGCATTGGACTCAGAGAAAAGAGCTGCTGCTGAAAGAAAAGCTAAAGAAGACGAAGAAGCAAGAAAACGCAAAGAAGAGAAGGACAGGGTGGAAGCGGAGCGATTGGCTAAAGAGGAGGGGCGTAAAAAAGCCATCGAGCAACGTGAAAAATTGGAAAAAGAAAGGATCCTTGCTGAAGAGAAAGCGGAAGCAGAAAAAGACAGGATAGCTGAAGAAAAGCGAATTAATGCAGAGAAAGACAGAAAGGAAGCTGGAAGGGTGGCTGAAGAAAAACGCCTTGCTGCTGAGCAAAGAGCCAACGAGCAACGAGAGAAAGAGCGGTTAGCAAAAGAGGAGTCGGACAGGTTAGTTGATGAAAAGCGCTTAAAGGACCTAGCTGCAAAACAAAAGAAAGAAGATGAAAAATTAGCGCTAGAAAAATTAGCACGTGGAAAGGAACAAGAAGCAAAAAGATTAGCCGAAGAGAAACGAGTTCAGGCGTTAAAAGAAAAGTTAGCTAAGGAGAAAAAAGACGAGGAACTTAGAAAGCTTGAGGAACAAAGAGTGGCAAAGTTGAAAAGAGAAAAACTAGAAGCTGAAAAAAGCGCGGTTGAAGAGGAAAGGTTAAAAGCGGAAAAAGAAAAAAGCAGACGAGATGAAGCCGAAGCACTGGTATTGGCAGCGAAAAAGGAAAGGGAACGTGAAGCTGAATTAGCAAAAGCTAAATTAGCACGAGAGGCTGCAAAAAGGAAAGCAGAAGAGGAGAAAAGAAAAGCAGACGAAGCGGCAGCAGTAGCATCATTGGCTAAAACGAGAGCTGATGAAGCTAAGCGCACAGCTGCCGAGGCTGAAGTAAAACGAAAAGCTGAGGTTGAGCGTTTGAGGAAAGAAACGGCTGAAGCAAAAAGGAAAGCTGCTATTGAAAAATCAAGATTAGCGAAAGAAAAAAGAGAAGCTGAAGCGTTAGCTAGACAAAGTAAAAGAACAGCAGACAGTCTTGTATTGGTACGCAAAATTGAAGAACGCAAAAAGGAGGAAGCTAAATTAGCATCGGCAAGAAGAAAAGCTGCGATAGCAAAAGCAAAAGCTGCCAAAAAGCAGAATTCAGATAAAATTGTGACGGAATCAAAAGCGGTAGATTTTTCAAACGAAGAGGAGAAGCAGGCTTACTTGTCGGGACTTGCTAAAAAATATGGCAATGGTATCCATAGGGAGGTGATCAAAGAGAAGAAACGTGTTATCACAAGGGTTGTAGTGGTGATTGATGGAAAAGCAGATGAGTTTAAAATGATAAAATACAATTGGGGAGGACTGTTTTATTTTAAAAATAGCGTTTCAATTACAGCAACTATTTTCAAAAATCAGACAAAGGAACCGTAGTCACAGCGTAGTTCTCCTTGGGTTTTAAACAATTGGTGAAATCTTGTTGATTTTTATTGAAAACTATTCAGTTTTATCCCTTTGATTTTTATTAAATTTACCATCCAATTATAGTTGAATAGTGGAGGACAACACTCAGTTGAAAGTGAATTCAATTTTTTCCGATTTTCTGGAAAAGAATGGGCACCGTAAAACCCCAGAGAGATATGCTATTTTGGAGGAAATCTATTCGTACGATGGTCACTTTGATATCGAATCGTTGTACGTCAACATGAAGAATAAAAAATACCGAGTCAGCAGGGCTACCTTATATAACACCATGGATTTATTGTTGATTTGCAATTTGGTACGCAAACATCAGTTTGGTAGTAATCAAGCACAATTTGAAAGAGCGTTTGGTTTTCAACAACACGATCATTTAATTTGTGTTTCTTGTGGGAAAGTGACAGAGTTTTGCGACCCTAGGTTGTACAACATCATGACTTCAGTAGGCGAACACGTGGATTTTGAATCCTCACATCATTCGCTGACTATATATGGAAAATGTAAAGGAAATAAGTGTCAAAATATTAATTAGATAAAATCAAAAAATGAAGGTTGATGTATTATTAGGGTTACAATGGGGTGACGAAGGTAAAGGTAAAATTGTGGATGTATTCACACCAAAGTATGACATTATTGCAAGGTTTCAAGGTGGACCAAACGCTGGTCACACTTTAGAGTTTGACGGTATTAAGCACGTGTTGCACACTATTCCATCTGGAGTGTTTCACGAAAACACCATGAACATCATTGGGAATGGAGTAGTGATTGATCCTGTTATTTTTGAAACGGAGATTGAGGGCATGAGTGGTCATAATGTGGACTTAAGAACCAAATTACTGATTTCAAAAAAAGCTCACTTAATTTTACCTACACACAAAATACTTGATGCTGCTTCGGAAGCAGCAAAGGGAAAAGCTAAAATTGGTTCTACTTTAAAAGGGATTGGGCCAACTTACATGGATAAGACAGGTAGGAATGGTTTAAGGGTTGGTGACATTTTGCTAAGTGACTTCAGGGAGCGTTATGATGCTTTAGTGGCTAAGCATAAGGGCTTACTTGAGCAGTTCGATTTTGATTATGATATTTCTGAAGCAGAAACAAAATGGTTTGAATCTTTAGCATTATTAAAACAATTTGAATTCATTGACAGCGAACATTATATTTCTGATGCATTAAAAAGTGGTAAGTCTATTTTGGCTGAAGGTGCGCAAGGTTCGTTGTTGGATATTGATTTTGGTTCTTACCCATTCGTAACCTCTTCCAACACTGTTTGTGCAGGGGCTTGTACGGGGTTAGGGATTGCTCCAAATAAAATCGGGAGTGTTTTCGGTATTTTCAAAGCATATTGTACTAGGGTTGGAAGTGGACCATTTCCAACTGAATTGTTAAATGAAACAGGGGAGGAATTGAGGAAAGCTGGTCATGAATTCGGTGCTACAACTGGTCGAGCAAGAAGATGTGGTTGGATTGATTTACCGGCATTAAAATATTCTATTATTTTGAATGGAGTGACAGAACTAATCATGACTAAGGCTGACGTATTAAGTACTTTTAAAGAATTGAAAGTATGTACTTCATATTTGTACAATGGTGAGGAAATCGATTATTTCCCTTACAGTATTGAGGAAGGTAATTTGTCGCCAATTTACAAAAGTTTTCCAGGTTGGGATGATGATTTAACAGGAATGCATTCTGTAAATCAACTACCAAAACAACTTGATGATTACATCTTGTTTTTGGAAAAAGAATTAGAAGTTCCAATTACCGTAGTATCAGTTGGGCCAGACAGGACACAAACTTTACTGAGAGAAGGGGTACATGCATAAAACCATATCATTTATATTTTTAACAAAAAAAAGTAAGTTTATCAGCTTGCTTTTTTTGTTTGCCTTTACTTGGTCCTTGATGGGGCAGGAAGGGAAAAAGATAAAGGTGGAAATATTAAGCGCCAAGTCTTTGAAAGCCGGGAAGTCAAAAAATCATCAAAAGCTAGTTGGAGATGTTGTACTAAGACAAGACGATGTGAAGTTGTATTGTGACAGCGCCGAAATTAATCAGTTAAACAATGATTTTGAAGCATGGGGAAAGGTGTTCATTAACAAAAATGATTCTGTCAAAGCCTGGGGTGATTCTTTAAAGTACAGTGGAGCAACTGAAACAGCGATGTTGATGGGGAATGCTAAGTTGGTTAAAGAAGGTACAGAACTCACAACCTCAGTGTTGTACTTGGATCAAAAAAAGGATTTATATTACTACTTGACACCTGCTGTAATAAAGTCGGACGAAACAACCATCACATCAGGTATTGGTTATTACTACATTGCAACTAACATGATTACTTTTAGAAAGGACGTAGTGGTTACACATCCTGATTATACCATTAAGGCCGACACGATGAATTATTATGCTAAATCTGAGAAAGTAGTTTTTCATGGGCCTACCAATATTTTACTTGAAAATGACACCATCTATTGTGAGCGAGGATACTACAATCCAAACAACAAAATGTCTGAATTTAGGCAAAATGCAAAAGTAATTGGTGAAGAAAGTACACTGGAAGCGGACAGCATTGTGGTAGATCAAGAAAAGGAAATAAGTAAATCGTATGGTAATGTTTCAGTGATTGATACGGTAAACAAAGTCACAATTACAGGACATTACGGGTATTTTGATCAAAAAAATAACTTATCCTTTGTAACAGATAGCGCTTTGTTTATACAGTACATGGACAATGACACGATGTACTTGCACGGTGATACTATTCGTGCTGTGGAAGACAGCTTGGAGCAAAAGTCATTTTATGTGTATTGTAATGTGCGGATGTTTAAAAAAGACATGCAAGCAGTATGTGATTCTTTGACTTACGGATTTTCAGATTCTTTGATAAAATTATTCAGAGATCCGGTGGTATGGAATGGAAAGAACCAGTTGACTGGTGATACCATTTCCATTTTAAGTTTTGATAATAAACTTCATAAAATGTTCATTACAGGAAACAGTAAAATCATTTCCTTGACTGATTCGATTTACGATTTTTATGATCAAATTAAAGGTAGAAACATGGTTGGTTATTTCAAGGATGGGAAAATGGATGTGATGGATGTACTTGGAAACGGACAAACATTGTATTATGCAAAAGAAGAAGACAGCACCTACACAGGTGTTAACAAAGCAGAATGCAGCAACATTAAAATAAGTTTTAAGGACAGTGAAATACATAAAATTATGTTTTTAACTGAGCCTGTAGCCACATTTTATCCACTTAATCAATTTCCTGCTTCGGAATCAAAGATGGACGGTTTCATGTGGTTTGACAAGTTAAAACCTGTACGTAAATCAGATGTTTTTAGGTCAAATGATTCCTTAAAAGCAAATTGATTTCAGTAACTTTGGCTTTCTAAAAAAAAAACAAAATGGTACAAATTAAATTCGGAACGGACGGTTGGAGAGCTATTATAGCTAGAGAATATACTGTTGACAATGTGGCAAGAGTGTCTTTAGCTACAGCAAAATGGATGAATGATAAATTTGAAAATCCATCGGTAGTGATAGGATTCGATTGTAGGTTTGGAGGGAGAATGTTTGCAGAAACAGCAGCAAAAGTACTAGCTAACGAAGGTGTTAAAGTTATTTTATCCGAAGAGTTTTGTTCCACTCCAATGGTGTCATATACCACAGTTAAATTAAAAGCTGATGTGGGAGTAGTAATTACCGCATCGCATAATCCACCTGAATACAATGGATTTAAATTAAAAGGAGCATACGGAGGTCCTATGTTAACTAGTGATGTGGAAGAAGTTGAAGCTATCATACCTGACCAACATGGTTTGGATTTGGAAGGCATTAAGCTTGCCAATTTAGTTGATGCTAAAAAAGTAGTTTATGTAGACACACACGAAATGTATGTAGACCACATCAGAAACAGTTTTGATTTGGATGCCATAAAAAATTGTGGTTTATCCTTTGCTTACGATGCCATGTATGGTGCAGGACGTAGGGTAATGAGAGATTTATTGCCAGACATCACTTTTTTACACACGGATGATAACCCTGGGTTTGAAGGAGTAGCTCCAGAGCCAATATTACGAAATTTAAAAGAGCTCACAGAAACGATTAAGTTAAGTCAAAACATTGATTGTGCAGTTGCAACTGATGGCGATGCCGACAGGATTGGGATGGTTGATTCAGCAGGTAACTTTGTGGACGCTCATCACATTATATTGTTGTTAATCAAGTATTTGAAGGAAGAAAAAGGAATGGATGGAAAAGTCATTACCGCTTTTTCATGTTCCGAGAAAGTAGGAAAATTATGCAAGCATTTAGGCTTGGAACAAA
>JBLIAZ010000056.1:0-13348 GCA_047631875.1 Saprospiraceae bacterium | reverse complement strand
GAAATCCCTCCATTTGACACTGGAATTGCAGCATTCAGCTTAAAAAATACTTTTAAAGATTTTCCACAAGGAAGCATTCATATCATTGGAGTTGACCCAGTTGAAAAAGAAGACCAAAAACATGTAATAGTTTTTCAAGATGGACATTACTTTATTGGAGCTGACAATGGCGTATTTTCTTTTATGTTTGAGAAAAATCCAGAACAAGTATTAAGAATTAACCTCAAAGGAGATTCATCAAAAACAACATTTCCTGCTAAGGATATTTTCGCTACAGTTGCCGCCCATATTGCTATGGAGAAAGACATATCTGAGATTACTTCAGGAAAACACATCTTGGTTAACAGAAGTTCATTTGTTCCCACTTTAGAATCAAACACCATCGTTGGACATGTAATATACATCGACTCAATGGGTAACATAACTACTGATATTACTGAAGAAGCATTCAAACAAATAGGATTAGGACGTGCCTTTGAAGTTGGCTTTAGACGTCCTGACAACAGCATCAAAAAATTATCGTCATATTACGATCAAGTTCCTAAGGGCGAAAAGTTAGCCCTGTTCAACAATTTCCATAATTTAGAAATTGCAATTAATGAAGGTAGCGCTTCAAAGCTTTTCGGAATGAAGCAAGGTGACATCATTAGGGTAAACTTCTTCGATTAAACATTTGAATCAGACCGATTTAAACCAATAAAACTAACCTCATGATTACTCGCATTGTAAAGTTGTCTTTCGAAGATTCTTATTGTGTCGAATTTGAAGCCAATTTTTTTGAGACCAAAAAAATTGTACTTTCGAATAAGGGGTGTTACAGTGTTGAACTACTTAAATCATACGAGCCAGGACTTTATTTCACTTATTCCGTTTGGGACAACGAAGATTCATTAAATCACTATCGAAATTCTCCTGTGTTTAAGAAAATATGGGGGTCGTTTAAGCCTAATTTTAAAACTAAGGCTCAAGCTTGGACTACCAAAAACATATCCCCTTGAGCGTTAAGATTTACCTAATCAAAACAGCGGTTACAGTATCAATATTGGCATTTCCGTCATCAACAGTGTAACTAAGACTTATTTTTTGATCATTCTCCATTTTACCACTTCCAGTATAAAAGCTTGAAGCAACTGTTTGATCAGTAATGGTTATGACATCTACCAAAACAGCACTAATTGTCGCTACTATTGTATCAGCCGACCCTATTTTGTGAAAATTTGAAATATTTACCTGAGCAGGAAATTGATCGTCTTTACTGACGTTTACATCAAAATTACGCGAACCTAACAATTTACTTGTCTCAGAAACCGTCCACGTTCCAAGAAACCTGTCACGTTGATCACCTTCAACTTCTCCATTAGGCAATTCAGATTCCGCATCCTCTATGTCGTCTTCTTTGCAAGAATTAAACACTAATAACATACTTAATATTAATCCGTAAAACACATACCTCATTTTCATAATCTCACTTTTAATACTATCAATTTCCGTACGGACAATGCTTACATCCGTTGCTACAACAATAACCTCGTTTGAGCAAATATTGTTCCGTGAAAACCCTAAACCCCCTTTCATCCCAGTAAAAATCACCTTCTTCAAATTCCGCTTCCCAACTTCCACTTTGTTCCTCCATGATTTTATAAATTTACAGAATGATTGATTCGCAGACAAGGGTTCGAATAGATAAAATTGAAAATCCATTTTTAAAAAAGCATGGAATTACCCTTTATCTTCAGCGGGACGATTTGCTTCATCCAGAAATCTCAGGCAATAAGTGGCGTAAGCTTAAATACAACATCCAAGAGTTCAAAGAGGGGAACTACACTCAAATAGCAACTTTCGGAGGGGCATTCAGCAATCATATTGCCGCTACTGCAGCGGCTGGAAAAGAATTCAATGTACCTACAATTGGAATAATAAGAGGCGAAAAAAGCACTTTTATGAACCCAACCTTGTCTTTAGCAAAAAAAAATGGCATGAAATTAAAATTCATCAGCCGAACAAAATACAAAGAGAAACAAGAGGAAACATTTTTACAAGAACTCCAAAATGAATTCCCAAATTCATTGATAATTCCTGAAGGAGGAGCCAATAAAAATGGGGTTATTGGTTGCACCGAAATAATTAAAGGCAGTCCACAATTTGACGTGGTTATTTGCGCTTGTGGAACAGGAGGAACATTATCTGGGATAATTGGATCATTAAGTAAAACCCAATATGCCATTGGTATTCCGGTACTAAAAAACGCTTTCTATCTGAATCAAGAAGTTGAAAATTTTCTTAAAATGATAAATTGCAAAAATGAGCAATGGGAGCTGAATTTTGACTACCACTTGGGAGGTTACGCAAAATTCAACGAAGAATTACATGGATTCATCGAGGATTTTTTCACGGAAACGAAAATCAAATTAGACCCTATTTATACTGGTAAAATGATGTACGGATTGTATGATTTAATAGCGAAAAATAAGCTCAACAATAAAGCAATATTAGCTATTCATACTGGTGGTATTCAGGGAGTTAAGGGGTATGAGTCTAGGTACAATAAACTTTTATTCTAGCTGTTGTTTCCTATGGTAATAATACCTATATTAGGGTTATGGATTTCTCTAAAGAAGACAAAGATTGTTTACTAAATAACTTAAATGTGATCAGCACTGATTACAAGGAATTTTTAGGAGGCGATTTGAAGTCAATTCAAGAGCTTGGAACTTTGCTTCTTGATCAAGATATTTCTATTTCTGAAATGATTTTAAATCAAAACCGACATTATTTATTAAAAGAGGAAAATTCGAGAATCATCGTATTTTATTCTTTCTTAAAAATGCTTGGCAAAGAAAGACTTAATCAATTAAACTTTGTTTTACTGGCTAAAGAAACAGGGCTAAAATTAGGCTTAAATAGCATAGGAGTAGCTCAACTGGTCTTTAAAATCAGACAAGATGGTTTTTCTGCGGTACGTGTTCGTAAAATCGTAAAACTATTCAAGGTTTACAATAATTAAGAAATTATTTAGTCGCTTGTATTGTTACACTAATGGACTGATGGCTACTTACTCCACACCATCCCTATTGTTAACTCATGTAAGTATGTTAAAAAGATTGTAAGCTCTTTTGGTGAGTTATAACGGCTTTTAATTGACTTCGCCTTTCCATCCAGTTGTACACTCACATAAGACGCTGGAATATCTTGAACAAAAGGATCGTCATAAACATCTTTCAACTCAAAATAATTGATATCCTTGATCCTTTTTAAAACATCATCATATTGTGATTGCGTTAAAGCTCCCTGATGTATACCTTCCACAATAAAAAACAACTTACCATCCACTTCGCATGTTTTATCTGAGTATATTTTTAAATCATATACAGGACATCGACCAAAACAAGATGTTCTTTTAAAAGTTAACAGTTCCACCTTTTTGACTTCGTTCGTTTTTGTTACCGTTTCTTCAGTAATTGAATTTGAATTATTCGCTACTTCTTTTGTGGAGCTACATGCTACCATTAACATCATCACCAGCATTCCTACAATTACTTTTTTCATAATTATAAATTTTAAACTATTTAATTATTTTAAAGCTAATTTCTTCCGACAGCTCAGCAACTTCTACCGTCACTTTTTCAACTTGCGCGATTGGCGAACCTTCATGACACCATTCTAAAAACTCATCCAATTGCATGTTCGTTCCCATTGCAAAAACAAAAACTGTACCGTCACTCAAGTTTTTGACATGACCTTTAATGGACAGTTCAATGGCTCGTTCTAATAAAAAACTTCGACAAGCTACATTCTGAACCCTTCCGGAAATATTAATATTTAATGCTTTTTGTTGATCGGCCATGTACAATAATCAATATAGACAAAAGGACTTATTATTTGAAACGTTTTAACTGATAAAATTTACGAAGGATGAAACACCTACTATAAGAAGAACTACACTATCCTCTTTCTAACTCAATAATATTCAGGTCTTTTATTATTCCTTTTTCAATTTGAAATTTAAGAGCTGTTTGAACTTGGTGTATCCCGTACTTCCCAATTGCTCCAGGATTCATGTGTAAACAACTTGTTCCTTTATCATAAATTACTTTCAAAATATGTGAATGACCACATACAAACAAATCAATGTTGTTCTCGGAAATTATTCTTTTTATATCACCTCGGTACTTTGGAGGATAACCACCAATGTGTGTTATCCATACCGTGACACCCTCACAATCAAAAAATAAATTTTGTTTGTATTCTGCTCGGAGCACGTTGTTATCAATGTTCCCGAATACAATTTTAGTGTTGGCGCATCGCTTCAAAATATCATCGCAAACTTTGATGTCGCCGACATCGCCAGCATGCCATACTTCATCTGCCTCCTTTATATGCTTAATGATTCTGGCATCTAAGAAACCATGAGTATCTGAAAGAAGAAGTATCTTTTTCACAATTCAGTCATACTACATTGCCCAACAAGTAACCATTTTATATTATGCTGTTTTCTCTTGCTGAATTTGCGAAGTGCTTTCCTCTTTTGAAATCCCTTTCACTACTCCTCCCATTTTACATGTTCCAGTAAATGTAGCTCCTGGCTCAATAGACAATTTACCAGTAGTGATTTCACCCTGTAAATTACTAGTCGCTTTAAGCTCAAGGATGTCTTTAACTTCAATGCTTGACTTAAGTGTACCTTCAATGTCAGCAGACAAACAAATAATCTCACCCTCCACTATACCTCCTACACCAACTACTACCTTCCCTTCACACTTAACAGAACCTTTAACTGTACCGTCTATTCTAATTCCATTAGTAGAATTGATGTTTCCTTCCAACACACTTCCTTCAGCAATCCTATCAATTGAGTTCGTATCTACCAGTCCTGTTCCAGATTGTCCCATACTATTATTATTTTTAAACATAATTCAAATTTTTAATTGTCTCAAAATTAAACAAATACCCTTGTTTTCCATTTTAGTTCATGTAAAACTTATCAACCTTTAATCAACAAAAATAGTCGTACTTGACACGGGTAAAACTTGTCTTGTAAGACATAAAATTTTAACTTTGTGTCAATAATTTTACACCATAAAATAAACAAAAAATATGAAAACTGCTGAAATCAAAACAAATAAGGGATCAATGTTCATTGAACTTTACGAAAATGACGCACCAAATACAGTGGCAAATTTTGTAAAACTTGCTCAAGACGGTTATTATGATGGATTGACTTTTCACAGGGTTCTTCCTGACTTTGTTATTCAAGGAGGCTGCCCAGAAGGCACAGGAGCTGGTGGACCAGGCTATCAAATTGATTGCGAACTTGATGGAGATAATCAGTATCATGACAGAGGCGTATTGTCTATGGCACACGCAGGAAGAAACACCGGAGGTTCACAATTTTTTGTGTGTCACTCCCGAAACAACACCTCACATCTAGATGGGAACCATACTTGTTTTGGAAAAGTATACGATGGTGTGGATGTGATTGACAAAATTGCCCAAGGTGACGTAATGGAAAAAGTGACCATTCACGAAAAGTAACTATTATGAAATTAATTTTAATAAGCATTGTTTTTTTAGCCATTGCCTTTGCAGGCATAGCTGTTAAAATATTGCTGCAAAAAAATGGTGAATTCGCAGGAACTTGCGCTTCAAAAAACCCACTTTTAAACGAGGACGGAGAAGCTTGCTCAATGTGTGGAGCTACTCCAGATGAAAAATGTAAAAGTGAGGAGTCATGATGAGTAAGGACTTTATCCAAAACTTTCTTACTCCAGCTGTTACTGCCGTTTTTGTAATCGGAATCTACATGATTTTCCCTTCACATTTTGAAGGGAAAATATTGGGTATGTACATGTTTAACGCAACCCGTTTGGTGTTGCTTTTGTTTATCTTTTTTTCTTTGTTTTTTTACTTTACTGACGGTTTAAAATACAAGGGAAATGTCCAAAAAATCTTTTTTAGAGGCACCATCTTAAGTTTGTTGTTTACAATTTTCACCTCAGCTGGTTTTTTTATTGTTTACCTAAAAAATCCTCAAGAAGAAATGGAAAACTACAGCTTGCTGAAAAGTTGGTTTGTACAATTCACTCAATTTTTGAAATATGGTATGCTGTATACCGTGCTTTCTTTAGTATGGATATATTTCCATCCTCAAAACCTCACTAAACGTCGAAAAAAAACACCAAAACACAGCAAATAAAGTATGAACCTTGTCATTAATTTTTTAAGCTCCGAAATTATTCAATACAACAATTTTGTGTTGACGCCGCTAAATTTACTCATCATCATCGGGATAATTATTGGGACACAGACTTTACTGAAACTCATTAAAAAAATTGTTTTCAAAAAGTTTGAAGCGCAAGATCTTGGACGAAGCAATTCCGTCTATCAAATTGTAAAGTACGTCATATGGGTGGTCGCAATACTTTTTTCTTTGCAAAACGTTGGGTTTAACCTTTCCATCTTAGTAGCTGGTAGTGCTGCATTAATGGTAGGGATTGGTTTTGGATTACAAAATATATTCAATGACTTTACCTCTGGTATTTTTATCCTTATTGAAGGCACAATTAATGTGGGCGACATCATTGAAGCCGATGGTATTGTTGGAAAAGTAACAGAAATAAGCCTGCGTACATCAAAAGTTTTAACGCGAGACGACACAGTTTTAATCATTCCAAACCACAAATTCATTTCCGACCAAGTTATTAACTGGAGTGACAATAAAAACGAAACGAGGTTCAGTGTGACAGTAGGGGTTGCTTACGGCTCTGATGTCCAAAAAGTAAAAGATTGTTTATTAGACGCTGCCCATGCTCATCCTCACATTTCAAATACTCCTAAATCGAATGTTAGATTCATCAGCTTTGGGGATTCTTCGTTGGATTTTGAGTTGTTTTTTTGGAGTGAACACGTATTCCGAATCGGTGAAATCGAAAGTGATTTAAGGTTTGCAATCAACGACCTGTTCATTAAAAACGACATCACGATTCCTTTCCCTCAAAGGGACGTGCGAATGATTACCAATTAAGCTTAACTTTCTCCAATAATCCAAGAAGGACTGTTCTTTTTTGGATTAAAATGTTCCTTTATAAAGGAACTTATGTATTCCATTCCTTCTTCAACTGAATCCGTAACCATAAATAAGCCTTTGTCTCCATCTGAAATTGTCCCTTCCTGTTTCATGACATCGATGAACTCCATCATTTTACTCCAATAGTCCTTTCCAAAGAGCACAATAGGAAAACGTTTGGTCTTCTTGGTTTGAATAAGTGTAATGGTTTCAAACAACTCGTCTAAAGTTCCAAAACCTCCAGGAAGCACTATGAACGCATAAGAATATTTTAATAAAATTACTTTCCGCACGTAAAACTGTTTAAATCCTATATCTATATCCAAGTATGGGTTTGGAAATTGCTCCATTGGAAGCTCAATATTACATCCTATCGATTTGCCGCCCTCTTTTTGCGCTCCCCTATTTGCAGCTTCCATTATTCCTGGGCCTCCTCCTGTCATGGTTGCAAACCCACTACGGGCTATTTCTTCACCAAACCGAACGGCAGCTTGGTAATATTTATCACCCTCCTTTGTCCTTGCTGAACCGAAAACAGTAATACACGGCCCCACAAAATGCAGCTTACGAAAACCGTTTATGAATTCTCCGGCAATCTGCAATACGTTTAAAAACTCTCTCAAACGCGAAGTAGGTCCACTTAAAAAATCAAATTCTTTATTTTTCACTCTTCTCATATGTTAAACTATACGGCAGTACTTATCTAGGAGTTACATTAAGTAACTAAAAATTTGAAAAAAAATCAAAAAAAAGCCACCCTAAAAGGATGGCTTTAATTTTCTTGTAAAGAAATTTAGTTTACAGAACCTGATAATTCAGCTCCAGCTTTAAACTTAACAACATTCTTTGCTGCTATTTGAATTTCTTTTCCAGTTTGTGGGTTTCTACCTTTTCTTGCTGCTCTCGCAGAAATAGAAAAAGATCCAAATCCTACTAATGCTACTCTTTCACCTTTTTTCAAGGCGTTAGTTGTAGCACCAACAAATCCATCTAATGCTCTTTTTGCATCAGCTTTTGATAAACCAGACTCTGAAGCCATTGCTTCGATTAATTCAGCTTTGTTCATTTTTTAAAAAATTTAAAGGGTTAAACATCAATAAAATCAAACATTCTGCCCAAATATATACGATTAATTGTATCTCACAAATATTTTTGCAAAAAATTAGCTGTATTTGTTAATAAATATGGTGGTTTGTTGACAAGTGCCAATAAAGCGACCTAAAACAGGGATTAATAGCACTTTTTAAACAATCATCAAAAAAGTGCAAAAAGAATAACATCCTCTGCACTTTTTTACAGTTCACAATTGAAAATGGACTACTTGTTATTCCCATTCAACCTTTATAACAAAGAGTCTAATTTTTCCGTGAAAGCACTTTTAGCAGCTGCTCCCACAATTTTGTCTACCATTTCACCATCCTTAAAAAATAAAATAGTAGGAATGTTCCTGATACCATATTTTGCTGATATTTCCTTGTTACTGTCTACATCAACCTTTCCTACTACTGCTTTTCCGTCATATTCAGTGCTTAATTCAGTTACAATTGGTCCAACCATCCTACATGGCCCACACCATTCCGCCCAAAAATCCACTAATACTGGTTTTCCACTTGCAATTGCTTTGTCTAACGTTTCTTGATTAAATTCTATAGCCATGTCTTTATTTTTTTATGTTAATACTGATTTCTACTAATTGATAATTCAAATCTAGAAATAAAAAAGGGTTCATTTTCATAAATCAAATCAATAAATTTTATATTTTTATAAAAAAAAACAATATGACTATCACACAACTAGAATATATCATCGCTGTAGACACACACAGGCACTTTGCTCGAGCAGCAGAACATCGCTTTGTAACCCAACCTACTTTAAGTATGCAAATCCACAAACTTGAAGAAGAGCTTGGAGTAACCATATTCGACAGAAGCAGGAAACCTTTACAACCAACAGATATAGGTGTTCAAATAGTACTGCAAGCACGAATCATTGTCAATGAATCAAAACGAGTAGAAGAAATTATCCAAAACCACAAAGGCGAAATAGCTGGTAATTTTAGGTTAGCTATTATACCTACAGTGGCAACTAGTTTACTTCCTCGTTTTTTAAAATGTTTTTTAAAAGACTACCCAAAAGTTAACCTGCAAATAGAGGAACTTCAAACCAAAGTCATATTAGAAAGGTTAAAAAACGGAATGCTAGATGCAGGCATATTAGCTACTCCACTTTCACAAGATGGTATCATTGAAAAAAACTTATACTATGAGCCATTCATGACTTTCATCCCGAAAGGACACCGACTTTATAACGAAAAATTCATTGACAACACAGACATCAAGGCCGACGATATTTTATTGCTGCACGAAGGACATTGTTTTAGAAACAGCGTCCTTAATATATGTAAAACTCTCTTTGATAAAAACAACCGAAAAAATATTCAGTTGGAAAGCGGAAGCTTTGAAACGCTCATTAGGCTATCCAAGCAAGGGTTTGGAATGACGCTTCTACCGTACCTTACTTCTACTGACATCAAGGACAACGAGGACCCTAACAGTATCAAACCTTTAAGTAAACCTCAACCTGTCCGTGAAATCAGCATTGTGCATCACAGGACGCACTTAAAAATTAGCATCATAGAAGCGTTGACTACATGCATTACTGAAAACATTCCAAGTCACATGTTAAAGAATGAACAAGGGCAAGTGATCAAACCTAGTTAAAGGGGGTAGTAACTAATGGGTATACTTCCAAAAGTCATCCGACTCTAAAAACTCTCTGATTTTTTGAACACGAGTTTCATCATTGGGATGAGTACTTAAAAACTCAGGGACGCTTGCACCATTTTCGCTCATTCTTTTCCAAAAATCTACAGCCTTGCTAGCATCATAACCTGCCAACTGCATAAAAACAAGCCCCATCATGTCAGCCTCTAATTCATGTTTTCTGGAAAATGGCAACACATAACCAACTGTAGTTCCAATGCCATATGCGTTCAACAACAAGTACCTGGCTGCTTCGCTTTGCTGAGAAATTGCCACATCCAGAACCTGCCCACCCAAATTAACCACACCTCCTTTTGACATTCGCTCATTTCCATGACGAGCTATTGCATGAGCAATTTCATGTCCCATTACCACAGCTAAACCTGTTTCGTCTTGTGTTACTTGTAGTATCCCACTGTAAAAACATATTTTTCCACCAGGCATGCACCAAGCATTCAACTGGCCATTTTGCACCAAATTAAATTCCCACTCGAACCCTTTAACCCTGTCTAAAGCATTCACCTGTTTTAAAAATAATTCCGTAGCTTTTGCCATTTTTGCGCCAACTCTTTTAACCATTTCAACTTCCTCACCGTAAGTAATCACTTCGCTCTCGGATAAAAATTCAGCGTATTGCTCTTTACTCATTTCAATTAATGACTGCTCCGAAAGCAGGTTCATTTGTTTCCTTCCAGATATAGGCACTCTTGTGCAAGAAAATAACATGACCATTAAAAAAATCAGAGGTAAAATCTTTTTCATTTAAATTTATTTTATGACAAAAGTACTCAATTTAAAGGCATAAAAACAGTACATTTGTGACTACAACTATTGTTAATGGGAATCAAGGAAGATATAAATCAGGAAAAATTCAAATCAAACGCTGAGATGGCCTTGGTAAACATACTGTATACCTTCAACTGGCTAAAAGATCGACAGCAGGTTTTTTTAAAAGAGCATAATATCCTCACTCAACATTATAACATTTTGAGAATTGTCAACGGAAACAAATCCAACGTCGTGTTCCCTGGTCAAATAAAAGAAGTTATGATTGACAGAGGTCGGGATTTAACAAGACTCATAGACAAGTTAGTTAATCTGGGATTATTGCAAAGACAACATTGTGATTCAAATCGGAGAATGATTGAAATAAGCATCACTCCAAAAGGACGAAAAGTAGTAAAAGACTTAGGCGAAAAACTTTCCAAAGAAATGAAAAGCTTTTTTAAATTGTCAGAAAAAGAAGCGTTGCAACTAAGTGACTTACTAGATAAACTGAGAGGATAAACAGTAATACGATGACGTTACGGTTGCTTCTTTTAACCAGTGTTTTTTGCCTTCAACAAATGTCCGTTGCTCAACACAACGTCAAAGGAAATTTAAGTACACAAGAAACCAGTGAAGCAATTCCATTCGCAAACGTGCTCCTGCATGTTCAAGGATCCGACTCCATTACAAAATTCACTGGATCAGATTTTCAAGGGAATTTTGAATTAACAGACCTTCCTTCAGGCTACTATCAACTAAGCATTGACTTCATAGGATTGGAAAGAGTTACAATGGACTCGGTGGCAGTATTCAAAAACATAAACCTAGGGCAATTACACTTAAAAAGGTCAGTGACACTGGGCGAAGTAGTCATTAACGCCAAAAAACCAGATGTCCAATTAAAGTTAGACCGGAAAACTTTTAACGTTTCTGATAACCCAATTAATGAAGGAGGAAGTGCTACTGATGTGCTAAGCAACCTCCCTTCAGTAGAGGTAGACCAAGACGGAAACATTTCTATGCGAGGAAGTAACGAATTAAGAATATTAATAGATGGGAAACCAACCGGGCTGCGAGGGGAAGACATTGCTATTGTTCTGGCTCAAATTCCGGCAAACACAATTAAGAACATTGAAATTATCACAGTACCCACAGCCAAATACGATGCGGAAAGTGCGGGAGGAATCATCAACATCGTGTTAAAAGAAAACAGGCGCAACGGAACTTCTGGAAATTTGAACTTCAATTACGGCACCATAGACAGGCTTAATTTCTCAACACTCCTTGGAGTTAAAAAGGAAAAATTTAGTTTCAACATCAGTTATGGCTTGAGAACAGGAACTTATAACTACGACAGGTATTCGTACACGAAAAACGCTTCCATTGACACCCTTAAAAACTTTACTATCACTGGAGACGGGGGTAAAAAGGACATAGCTCATTTAGGAAAAGTAAAATTGAATTTCAATTTAGGACCAAAAAGTGAGATAGGTACTAACTCTGTTTTATCAGTGGGCAATTCAAACAACAGACGAATAACTGAATACTTGTGGAAATACCACAATATTGACCAGGAATTGAGTGTGCGTGATGCTTTGACAGAGCGAAACAATGCAAACGTAGTGAATAGCATTTATTATAATCGAAAACTGAAAAACGACGGGAAGCTATCTCTATCAAGTAGTTATGCTCATGCAGTTAAAAATTCCCTTGGTGAGTTTACAGAGTCTGGCTTAGCTCAAAATGAAACTAACAATCTAATTTCAGATGACTTTACCCAAAATCTTGATATTACAATTCCTTACAAAAAACTCAAATGGGAATTTGGTTCTCAGTACACACACAGGGTCATCAAAAATGATTTTTTATACCAAACCAACGACGCTTTGTCCACTACTTTGGAAAACAACTTTGACTATTTTGATGACATTACAGCTGCGTACATCATGCCCAGCGTAACATTAAAATCTTGGAGCATCACTGCTGGATACCGGGTTGAGCACACACATTCAAGCTCAAAAAACAGCAGCACCAATTTAAATGTTCAAAGGAATTATTTTATGCATTTCCCAAGCTTCAACTTGTCGAAAAAAATCGATGACAAAAATGAATTTGGGGCGAACTACAGCAGAAGAATTACCCGACCAAGTGCGCGACAACTCAACCCCTCATCGTCACTTGCTGACCCCTATAGCTTACACGTGGGAAATCCAGACATTACTCCAGCCACCAATGATGTAAGCGAAATTACTTGGCTAAGAAAATCAAAAAAAATCACCATCCAAAACACCCTATTTTATCAAATCAGAAAAAACCGGGTAAGAAGAATTCGTTTTGTGGATGACCAAGGTGTGTCTACAGTCAAATGGGTTAATTACAATGGTGAACATTATTATGGGTTTGAAATATTTACCAGTTTTAAATTGCACAAATCGTTCACTACTAATTTTTCGGCGAACATTTACGAAAGAAACACGGACGGATCAAACATAAGCGAAAGCTATACAGCAAAATATTACGGATGGGACACTAAAATAAACTTGTCACTCAAACTTCCAAATAAATTTTTAATTGCAATTAAAGCGGAATATAATTCCCCAAAAGAGATTGTGATTGGCACCATAGACGCAAGGTATCACATGGATTTATCCATTCAAAAAAAACTACTAAAAAACAAGGGAAAAATATCCTTGCGGCTAGCTGACGTGTTTAACACTAAACGATTTAGAATAGCAACTCTTGTGGACCACTGGGA
>JBLIAZ010000055.1:0-13406 GCA_047631875.1 Saprospiraceae bacterium | reverse complement strand
ACGGAACAGGGTTAACACCCTCAGGAAGAGAAGGCTTAATTTCTATCAACACAAAGTCCTACTTGGTTTTTCAAAACTTGGAAATAGCCAACTTCAGCAGCAACTCAAACAATACTCCTGTTGGAATTTACATTGATGGATTCTCCAATAATATCCTAGTTAAAAACTGTGTCATTCATGACATAAAGCAAAGTAATAACAACGATGGCGCTCATGGTATAGCTGTATTCGGAACAAGTGGAACTCCTATTTACAATGTAAATTTCATCAACAACGAAATATACAATTGCCAACTTAGGTGGAGTGAGGCTTTTGTTTTAAATGGTAACGTAAAAGACTTTTTGTTGGACGGAAACACAGTACACCACTGCGATAACATTGCCTTCGATTTTATAGGTCATGAAAATGAATGCAGCTCCTGCAGTGGAAATGGAGAGGAAATTGATAGAGCAAGAGACGGGATAGTCAGAAATAATACAGCGTATAACATTGATACCAAAGACAATCCAGTGTACAACAATGAACGCTCAGCAGCTGGATTTTATGTGGATGGTGGAACTAACATCCTGTTTGAAGGGAATACGGCTCACGACTGCAACTTGGGAATTGAACTGGCAAGTGAGCATTTTGGAAAACCTACCGACTTTATCACAGTTAGGAATAATGTCATTTATAAAAATCATGTTGCCGGGGTTGCAACAGGAGGTTATGATTCAGGAACAGGTGCAGGTGGTGGGTCTGCTGAAAACTGCAAGATTATCAATAACACATTTTACAAGAACAACAACTCCTCAAGGAACAATGACGATTGGGGAGCTGAAATATTTCTTCAAAACAGAAACGTCAACAATGTGTACAAAAACAACATAGTGTACGCTGGATCTGGAAGACCACGAACATTGATAAATGGTTCTAACAACAGTAACAATGAGTTTGGAAACAACTTATATTACGGTAGTACAGCTGGCACCGAAAATGGGGTTGTAGTATCTACTAATCCCCTGTTCGCAAGTGAATCAACCTTTGAGTTCTCCTTGTCAATAAGCTCGCCAGCTATAAATCAAGGTGAAAATTTAGACTCTACTTTTATTGGAACAGTTGACTTTTCGGGCAATACAAGAATAAATAATGCCACAGTAGACCTTGGTGCTTATGAATACAAATCAATAGTTACGCATACTTCATACAACGAAAAAGTACAGGCTTTAAAATTATATCCTAATCCGGTTGATAAAGGAAATCTTGCTCGTATCAACATAGAAAACATAGATGCTTTGGAATGTAAAGTGTACACACTTGAAGGACTATTGATGGCAAAACAAACCGGAAGCGTAATTTCAACTACAAACTTGAAAGTTGGCGTTTATATTATACATCTATCAACAGCTAACCAAAAATATTCGGGGTTGCTTGTAGTGAAATAACAAGCACTGCGCATTAGCCATCAACAAATTACATTAAAAGTGGTCTTGTTGCATGGATAAACGTTTAGCCAAAACAATCTGAAGCTTTCATTTTTACACCCTAATTTAATAGGTAAATTCGTTTCCATTTAGGTATTCCTAGGTCAGTCATTTTATTTTTGATTCCCCGCTATTGTACCAGTAAATTGGTTCTAATTTTACGAACTCCGATATACTTGATTTATAGCTTGCTACCTCAAATGAGGGGCTCTGTCGCATTAAGCTATAACTATACAAAAACCGTCAATATTTTCAATTTCATAAAAAGTTAAACTACTGATGGCTAGTAAATAAGGGTTTTAATAATCGAAGGATTTCGTACTAAAACATGAATAAATCTTAATGCGACAGAACCAAATGAGGGTGATTTACAGCAAGAATTAATCATTAGTCCAAATCCTTCATCGGGAATTTTTCAAATTTCAAGCAGTAATCAACTTTTGTGGATTAATGTATTTGATCAAAACGGGAAAATCGTATTTGAAGAAAACAGTTTGCAATCCACGAATGTCAATATTAATTTGAGGAATTTAAAAAGAAGATTGTATTTTGTGATTGCTATGACTGATGCGGGGACAATTTATAAAAAAATAGTTATTGCTCGGTAACAGTCGATTGTGGGAATTGCCTGCGGCGAGTTCCGCCCGAACGAGTTCGAAGAGGGTTGCTGTAAATAATCGTATTTGGAATTATTTCGATAATAAAATCTTTACAGTTTCCATTTTATGACTTTGTTCCACTTGAGCTATGTACACTCCCTTATTGTGACCAGTTAAGTCTATACTTGCGCTATAACCATTCACAGCGATTATTAATAGTTCTTGTCCCAACTGGTTGTATATTGAAATTGTCTTCAAAAGGTTGCTACTAGTTATTTTGAATTGACCTAATGTTGGGTTGGGATGCGCCGTGATGAGTACCTCTTTTTTTTTCTCAAAAGACAGGTTACCATTGTTTTTATAGATAATTCTGCCTTTATTTATTTGATTTAAGGTTCCTAGGAAATAGGTGTCATGTGTAAAGTCAGCAATGTGTCCATCATATATAAAATTCCTTTCTTCCATAGTAAGTGACCCATCAGTATAGAACTTTTGATTTGTCTTTCTTCCTTGGCTATCATAAGTGACTTCAGTCCGCCTATTTTCATTGATGCCATCTGGTTCATATTCAATATCTAATGATTTTTGAATCCAATTGAGATCACAATAGGTGACATTATTTGTTACACTGTAATTCAAGATTCCGTCCAAAGCGTATGAATTGTAATCGTATGTGGCACTTCTTCCTACATAATTGTAGTTGGTAGAATGCTCTACCAGAGCCCCATAGTAGAATTTCTTTTTTTCTATTTGTCTTCCTTGACTATCGTATTGGTATTCAATCCGCGATTCTTCCTGATTGGAAATCATGTCAATTATGATTTCCAAAGTGGTTTGAATCCAGTTGCTGTCACTATAGCTTACCTCATGTTTTTTGGTATAATCTAATTGCCCACTGCTGTAACTGTCTACAAAAAAAGATGCTGTTCGACCATTATATACGAAATCTCTTTCATGCTTTATTAGCGGTCCTGCAAAGAATGACGTTGATTCAATTTTACGACATTGATTATCAAATGTGTTTTCAGTCCAGCTGAAAGGTGTAATACTATCACTCTTGAAAGAAGTTGAGGACGTATATTGAATCCAATCGTGCTGTTTACTATAGACAGAAAATGAAAAACTTAATGCTAGAAATAGTGAGAATAATGGTTTCATTTATTTGGGATTAATCGATTTTCAAAGGTATGAATTTTTCTGGGAATTGTTCCCGTTGGTCACGAGTCCCACTTAGTCTTTTCATCCATCTGTACCCTTGACGGGATAAACCTTGAACCATATAACAGCGGTGTTGACTACGTTATCTAATCATCTGAGAGTTGACCTAGCTCAGACTCACTTTCCTTATTAAACAGTAATAATTCCAACGGTAATGTTCTTCGCAAAGAAAAATACTTTCAAACGTGTTAATGAATTCAAGAATAATGCTGACAAATCTCTCCATAAAAATGAAATGATTACACCACCCTATAAAATAACTACTGAAATATTAAATCTTGTCATAGAAATTACTGAAAAAGTAGGTCGAATTCACACTCAATATATTGGCAAAAGTTCGCCTGAATTAAGGAAGCAAAATAGAATTAAAACAATTCACGCGTCGCTTAAAATTGAAGGCAACACCTTAACTGAGGATCAAATAACATCGATTCTTGAGAACAAGAGAGTTTTAGGTCCACAAAAAGACATTCTTGAAGTCAATAACGCAATTAAGGTATATGATGCTATAGATACTTGGAGTTATAAAAGTGAAAAGGACTTCTTAGAAGCGCACAAAAATTTGACTCATGACCTAATTCCCGATGCTGGAAAGTACCGATTAAGTGGAGTAGGAATAGTGAAGGGAAATAAAGTTGAACATTTGGCTCCCCCGGCTGAATTGGTATCTAAATTAATTAATGATCTTTTTCTTTACCTCAAGGACAATAAGGATCACGATTTGATCAAATCATTAGTTTTTCATTATGAACTCGAATTTATTCATCCCTTTTCAGATGGTAATGGCAGAATGGGTAGGCTATGGAATACTTTAATTTTGATAAACTCATTTCCCATTTTCCAATACATTCCTTTTGAAACAATCATTGCCAAATATCAAAGTGGATATTATGATGCACTAGCTCGTTCGGACAAAAAGGGAGAATCCACCGATTTTATTCTTTTTATGTTAAATGTTATTAATGAATCGTTGGAGCCGTATTTGAATCAAAAAGAGATTACGTTAAATGTGGATGATCGAATTCGTATCTTTCTAGAGCAAGTCAAAGGAGAATTTACAAGATCAGATTATTTGAAGTTTTTCAAGTCAATTTCCAGTCCTACCGCAAGTCGAGATTTAGCAGAAGCGGTTAAACAAAAATTGATTGAAAAAACTGGGGACAAAAGAAATACTAAGTACAACAAGCGCTAAGTTCTTTAAGCTAAGCTTGATATTTTTCGATCTTCAGCAATGGTTTACCTCGAACCAAATGGCAACTCAAAGATAGCGGCTCATTCAAGCTGAATTATTGAATTTATTGTCCCGCTTAGGTTAAAACAAAAAAGTCCTGCAAACTAATGTTTACAGGACTTTTCGATTTTGAGTATCCAAGACGGGTAAAATATCGAACTTTTTGAGGGAGGATATTGGAGATAATATTGAAGCTCAAATAAAGGCATTTCCTTCTTGTTTACGTTAAATCCAGTAATGCTGATTTCTACTTTGATTGAGGGATTTTCAATCGGCGGAATGAGGTTTGTTGCCCCAAACGATAGCTTTGTATTCAAATCACTAGAAATTTGTGCGCAGTTAAAATTATCATTTGTTTTACGGAGATTCTCGTCAAAAATCGCATTTACATACGTAGATAGTTGCCAAATGGAATGCACTCTCCCATGAATTGAGATAATATAGTAAAATTACTGTCAGAAAATTTATAAGAGGCTTTCACAACACAAGCTTGTTACTGCACTGTGTCTTTTGTAAGTGAAAATATTAAAAACTCTCTTACTTCATAGCTCTCTTGATAATATCCAAAACGATCTCTCGAACTTGTTTCACTCACGCTTTCCGATAACCACAATTGAACATTAGTGCTGTCAATGACCCTGTCGAACAATACTTTAGTATCGCGGTACCCAAACGAAAATGCAAAGTTTAAATCTGAGGACAGCCAAGATCCTGAAGTGTGCCAACTACGAGAATTTGATTGGGAAAAACTCCCATCTGTATTAAAGGTGAAATAAACATCTGCTGCTCCTGAACTAGATAGGACATCATTTGTATTATTCCAATCAGTAGTTATGGTTTGTACAGTACCGGACCAATTGCCAACCATGTAATCTGGCAATGCTTCTTTCTCACAAGAAGAAGTAAATAAAAGTATCATCATTAGAGAGATGGATGCAAAATGAGTTTTCATATTTTAATTGGTTTATATTTTTTTGAACATAATTTTTGATTCGTAAAAGTCTTGAACTGAAGTTAAAACATCCAAAACCTCATTCCACTTTTCTCTTTTAACCGTACTTGCCTTGTAAGAAACAGAATAGTTCACAATTACCTCTTTATCAGTTGTTGTGGCAGTAATTTCTAGTAGCATAGCAGAATTATCAATCCTTTTAAGCAAGTTATTCACTCCTGCAGGCTTGTATCCTTCTGGAATTGCTATTCTGTAAGAAAGTTGATGTGTTTTTTCATAACTGAAATAGACATCGTTTTGCCTTACACTGTGCCTTTTTTCAACTTCAAAATAGTTTCCTATAAGCTTACCAAGGCTGAAAAGGTAATTATTACCAACCTTTTGTATTAAATCATTAACCTCAAAATCAATTGAGTACACTCTTTCTGGAAAAAGTTCAGAGCGACCATCTTTAATTAATGAAAAAGAGGTAATTGAGTCGATCGTGCAGCCATCTTCATGTAAACTAGTT
Source organism: Saprospiraceae bacterium (assembly GCA_047631875.1). Taxonomy (GTDB): domain Bacteria; phylum Bacteroidota; class Bacteroidia; order Flavobacteriales_C; genus JBLIAZ01. The sequence goes on along the minus strand of JBLIAZ010000055.1, from coordinate 7,432 downwards.
TTAATTAGCTCTGTTTTTTTTCTGAAGATTTTATCCTCTTTTTCCTTATTTACTCTTGCAATTTCTTGCAATTTAAATTTATTACCTCTGTTTTTTCTTTTCTGTTTTTCCTTCTTTTTGGGAATACCTGTCAATAAGTGATGATGTTGATACAAGTCTTCTTCATAGAATACTGCTTTTCGATAATAACTTTTACAATGACCAGTTGAAAATATTGTATCAATAATTACTGCTTTTTTGGTTTTAAAATCTAGGGTAATTTTTTGCTCTTCGCGAAAGCTATTTTCACTGAAGGAGCTGCTATTAATATGAAATCTTTTAATTTTTGAAGAAGCACTTTCGTTTTGTGAATAAATATAGGCCGAAGTTCCCTCGACCCAATTTGGAGAATATTTGAACGGTTTATTTTTACTAGAGGAGTTGAAAATTGTCATTTCATCCACTATTACAAATAAATCTATTTCATATAACGAAGTGATGTTTTCAATTTTCCCAATTGCTTTAGGATACGCTATTCCAATTTCAATTCCCCAATTATTATGTTCACAAATCAATTGCCAAAATCGAACGAACTGCTCGTCTGACATGCTTGAATGCCAATTACTATAGTGAAGCTTCGTCCTAGCCATGTAATAACATTTTTGCAAGTATTCCGTCTTTTCAGTTACGGTAGGATTGTACTTCGCCATGTCTTTTATGATACCTTTCGCATAGGATTTGATCCATAAACTTGATTCGGCCTTGTCTAGAATTCTTTGAACTTCAGTTTGTATGTCAATTATACCCACAGTCCTTCTAATTTCTCCTTGCTCATTTGGACGAAAATAATGCGTTAATTTTTTCCGATTGGAACCTCGATTATATACTACTTGAAATTTTATATACGGGATATGCATTAAAGGGTAATCAAATTCTTCTTTTTTAGTTGGCTCTTGATTTCTGACTTCAAAATACATTTTACCTACTTTAGTTGATCCATCTTGGCCAGGAATTCTTTGTAGCTCTGGAGCTCCATTTACACTCCTCGTGGTGAGAAGACATACTTTATCACTTTCAAAAATTGTTTTTTGATATAATATTGCATTACTAGTTTGAATAGGGATTATCAGTTTTGGAAAAGCAACAAATGCCACTTCTGGATCTGTAAAGGTCTTTTTAGTTGAGAAGGAATAGTCTAGAATGTCATTGACCTCTAAATTAGGTATTGCCATTTTTTTATAGGTAATCCCAGCATTTAAGCTGTACGATTTAAAATGATCAGGTACACCACTAGTTACTTTAATCGCTTTACTTAAATCCAAGTCTATTTTTTCACCATCTGGTTTTATAATTCTGATATATTTTTTTGAATCATCTCCGTAAAAGTAAAATTCAGAAAATGCTGTTATTGCTGCATTGTCTTGTAGTTTGATCCGCATTCTTACTTTCTCTTTGTAAATTATCTTAGATTCATCTAATATAGATGCGTAATCGTACAAAAAAGAGTACTCAATTTGTTTGGCTAGCACAACAATACTGTGGTTTTTATATCTTACTGGAACTTTTATTTCAGAAAACTCAGGCGAATCACTCTCGTAGGCAGCATCTACTTTTTGTTTATGTTTTTGCTCCTTCCTAAGTTCGGACCTGCTTTTTTCTTGAGCTTCACACAGTAAAGAAGTGAGAATGATAAATACACTTAAAAGCGTTGTGATTTTATTGTTCATAAAGGTTTTTTACTTTGTAAATGTTACTTGATCATCATAAAACTCTCTGACAAGAACCATTGCGTTTTTAAATTCTTCGTATCGTTGTACTTTTATCTTGCCTTGTTTTATTTTAAATATCTTTTCATAAACCAAACTCCCTCTGCCTTTAGCCGAAATTTTAAAGTAGAACCTAAAATCTTCATTATTAATATCTATTGTGCTCGGTAGGTGCGTTACTTTCCATTTTGTAGGATGAGTAAAAGTAGTTTCAAGAGCAATGTCACAGTAATTATTAAAGTCTAAATCAGTGACTCGATTTTTATCTTCCTTAAAGTCATTAAACTCTTTGTTGAATTCATATTCCAAGTATATTTCTTCGTCGTAAGCAGTAATTTTATTTCGAATTTTTAAATCATAGGAAACTTCTAAATGAGCTTCATCACGTACGCAATTTTTGCAATCTAGGTTGGAAATACTAACCATTGGGTTGTCTTTTGCAAAGTAATATCGGTGTATCTTTTCAAGGCTGCTTTTAGGACTGTATTTTACATAATACAAATAGGCTCTCTTTTCATCACCTTTAAGGGTTACCTTACCTTTTCCTTCCATGGATTTTTCAGTTAATTCCAGCGTTAACTTTTGAACAAAAGCATCAGAACTATTATAGTTTTTTGGGATTGTATTAATTATGGGATCATTGTCGCCATTTTGAATCATTACTTGTTTCCCCCTTATTCGATATGCGTTGGTCTTTAATGTTTGAAATTTTTCAGTTCCATCAATATAGAGCCAGTTATCATTTATTTGAAGAGCGCAGATCATGTGATTATCAACGCATAAAGAAGGCAAAGAATAATCATAAGGCAAAGACGACGTCCCTAGCCATGCAAGTCGCGCATCAAATCCAGCAATTTTTAACATTGCTTTAGATAAGTTAGCCATTCCCTTACAATCACCGTATTTATTTTTGAATACATTATGAGCTTGGTCTGGTTTGAATCCAGCGATTCCATCTTCAAAAGCTATGTACCTAATATTGTCTTGTACCCAATAGTATATTTTCTTTATTTTTTCATTCTCTGTTTTACAGTCCTTTATCAATTCAAGAGTAAAATTTTTGTACTCAGAGTTACCGTATTCTAATTCTTTTGTCAAATAATTGTACCATTTATAAAGATCTTTTGCCTCATTAAAAATGTTTTTCTGTTCACCCTTATAAATAAAGAATTTGGGAACCATCACTATATGAGGGTAATTAAAAGCAATATTGGATTGCATGTATTCTTCTTTTAGTTTCTCCCCCCCTTTTATTACATACGTGTGTCTTGTAATTTTTTTCTTTTTTTTGCTAATGTCTTCTACTACGTGTGCTATGTTGAAACCGTCAAAATTAAATTCTCGGAGATCGAGATTTAAGTAATCAGGGACATCAATGATGATTGTTTTTTGCTCCACTTTATACCCCGAATTAAAGAATAACCTGGAGAGGTATTTAACGTTGTTAAGCTGTTCAGTGTATTGAAATTTTGCTTCTTGCCCCAAATCACCGACCTTAAACGAGAATTTCTTGAACCGGATATCGTGATGAAAAATATCGTTGTCTTGATAAGCGTTATCCGAAGTATATGGGAGCAACTTTTTCTTTTTATTCAACGAATAAAAAATGTCTCTGACAGATGAGACAGCTTGACTATAGTATATGTTTTCAGAATAAGTAAAGCCTTCAGTTAAACTTATTATTTCAGCATTAGTTGTTGTTGTACAACTTATGTAATTGTCAGTTGTTAAACCTCTTTTCCCTTTCTTTTTATCGAAAGTAATGTGAGTTAACATAGTGGTGGCGACAAACTTTTCGTTGGGGTGCTTTTCTCGATATTTTTTTCCTTTTTCCACACGGTCGGCAGCTTTTCCAGCAAACAGTGGATTAATTAAAAGGACAAGAGATAAAATTAAAAAAGTATTTCTTTTAAGCATAAGCAAACGATTACAAAAGGTGAAATGGATATGTCATCCAATTAATAGTTAAAGAAAGTAGTCCAAACAAACTCAGCAGTGAATGCTCTCAAAGGGTAGTCTTTATTATTATCAACTGTAATTCGATTTACGTCATCATTACTGGTTGACGGATAATTGTCTGATGTAAAGCCGGTTCCTATTTTCAAGCTAAATTCTCTAGCATGATCTTCAGCACTCCAATACCTGTATCCTAACTTAAAAAGGGAAGTAACATAAGCGGTTTTAAAATCACTTCTTTCGCCTTCCATAAATAATAAGCCGGAATACCTAAAGTCCAAACCTGCTCCAAATACAAACCCTTTATTTTTGTCGGAATCCCACCCTGCGACATTTCCGTAATTCCACTCAAAAAGAACGGGTACATTGAATTCACCAAATGCAAATCCATCATCTTCAAGTAACTCACTTCTTAGGACAAATAACGAAGCTTTTATTGCGGGATAAATTCCCAGAGAGAAAGTTTTGTTATTTGACATTTCAACCAAGTTCTTCCTCATTCCATAGTGAAAACCGAACAAATTTAATCCCATCATGTCGTTTGAAATATTGTGCAAGGTCAATTCATCATCTGAAGTTACGCTGATATACGTATGCGAAAATTGAGGTTGAATTCGGACATAATTTAAAACCGAAGAATAGCCGCGTGACATGATAAAAGACCCAAAGAAAGAATTATCATCCTCTTCTAAACTTTCTTGAGAAATACACGTCCCAAATGATCCAAATAAAATAGTTAAACTCAGCATTAGTTTTCTCATAATCTCTAGTCCAAGAACTGTTTATGTTTTCAGTAAAAATACGTAAATTCTATTCATTATTGATGGAATAGCTTGGTGTGTACAATTGTTAAAATCAAATAAGACCAATAACTTCCGTTATCCGATAGGGTGAGATATCGAACTTTTTCTGAACAAAATTACTAGGTACAGAGGTGTATAGCATATTCAGGTAAAATTTTCAAAACAAAAAAAAGCCTCTGCAACAGTGAGTTTCAGAGGCAGTGTACCCAAAACAGGTGAAATATCGAACTTTTTGAGGGAGGATTTGGAGGTGATCTTCGGTGTAAAGTGAGTGAACGAGGTGGTACAGAGCTCAAACCATTTACTGGAAATTTTGAAAGTGCTTCGTAGAAAATTCGAGAACTAAAATAAGATGTTTGATAGATTTTTTATGTTGTAAAGCTATATAGGAACGCTTAAAGAATAGTTTATTTGAAGGTTAGATGTAGAATTGCTTTCTTTACATTATCTAAAAAATAATTAGGCAATTATGAGAGTTTTTCTATTAACTATTATGGCTTTTGCTGTTTCTTTTGGAACAGTTACTGCGCAAGAAGAAGAGTATGATAACTCTTTTTTCGGAAGTTTGATTAGGTCTTATGGTATTTCCGCTGCATTAACCAATTATGTTAGGACAGCTCCACAATTTTCACATACTTCTCTGATTCTCAGGGAGTCTGGAGAAGTCTATTATAATAATAGTTCTAATTACATGTCTGGAATGAATTTGTTGGGTTTTCATTATGGAATGAGGAAGAACTTGGTTGAAATGTCTGTAAATAACACAATTTCGTTAGGCGTATATCCAGCAATAAAACTGTCTTTAGTATCGATGAATAGTGAATCGGTTGATCTTGTTGGTGGTGAAGGAGGTTTTGCATTTGGCGAAGTAAACATGCCTGTTTTATTTGAATACAATCATGGAAACGTAGCAGGATGGGATTCTGACAAGGATAAGGGTTTTGTGATTGGTGCAGGTTTGGATTTAAGATATACTGGTTTATTGTGGATGGAAGGTTATGGCAAAGATTTCAGAAATGCGTATGTCACTTCCCTGTTTAAGTTTGGTTACAGGTATTGGAGTGAAAATAATAATGCCAGAGAACTAAGTTTTAAAGTTGGTTTAGGGTTCGAAACAGATAACTATGCTTCAGCAGCAGATGATGATTTGACGACGCTGTTTGTTACTAATGACAGAGGGTATACTTTAAGGGCGCTAACAATGGAGTTTGTTTGGTGCACATTCTTTAATTATTAGAATTATTAAATGATGTACTGTTTGTAGCATGCAGCACATTTATTAATGTAAAAGAGTACAGGGTGGTTAGTAGAATTACATTTTTTATCGTAATATTTTTTACAGCAAATCTCGCCGTAATCGGAGGGGAGGTTGCAGATAGGGTAGAAAAAGGGGAAAAATATAGACAAAAACATCCAAACGAGGATTTTGTTGCAACAAGCATAATTACACACATTAAGTTTAATGAGAAAAAAAGGAAGAAGGGGTTAGCTTCTGATAATCTTGTTTATTCTACCTCTTCAACTAAAGTTCAATTGATTAGCTTGAAAGATGGGTTTGGTTTTTTAGACAGAATATTTTACAGTGAAGCTGTTTCTTCAGTAGATGACATTTATTTCTCCTTAGGTAAAAAGAAAAAATTGTTACCCAGAATAACAGATAATGCTTACCAGGATAATAATATTTTTCACCACGATATTCATTTCAAAAAATATAGTTTTTATGTAAGTGACTTAGGTCAAGAAGCTTCATTTAGCTATGCTGAGAAGATTAATAATATCAAATATTTACCGCGATTATTTTTTCACAATTGCTACAAAGCTGAAAAGAAGATAAATGATTTTTGAAATGCTAATTGTAGGATTAAGAATGTAATATATACTTTATTGCGATGAGTTAAACTCATCGATATTTTAAAAAATAACTATGAAAAAAAATCTACTTTTATTTTTAGCGTTGAGTATCACAGCTTATTCATTTGTGGCCTGTAAGGGAGGTATTCCAGAAGATGAGATTGCAGGAGATTGGTCAGGAACAATTGAAACAAGAATAACGGAAAGAAGAAATACTACTCGTTTATACCCCGGAGGCGATACAATTCCGGGTCAATTTTCATTTAAGAGTGATGGTACTTTTATTCAGACAAGTTCTGGATCGGAACATAAAGGAACATGGGTTTCTACTGATCTAAATTTTGGAATTACTTACAATTTAGATGGTATTTCAATAGTATTTGATAAGATAACTAATGAAAATAATAGTCAGGTTTGGGTTGCTGAAAAGAAAACGGAAATATTGATTATTGATAGATGGGATCGTGAAGATACTCATGACGCTATGGAGTTTACTACTATATTGATTTCCAGATAATTATTATTACGAGTAAAATTGGCGATCGCTTTGTGCTTAATATGATATTGTTTTTCAAAGTAAATAGACCTTAGAACAAGGGTCCTATATTGAAACGGAGGTGCGCGATTACCTCTTTTACTTCAAACCAATTACACTCCTTTATTGATAAATGGTTCAGTGGATTTGCTAGCTTTAGTGGAACACAAAAGTTAAGACCTATTCCAAAAATTAATAGATTAGAATTATGGCAAGAGAGTCGAGGAGGAACGACGAACAAGTGAACACCAATAAAAACAGAATAGGTGGTGAACAAAAACGACAATTTAGCAGAGAGTTTAAATCAGAAGCAGTTCGTTTGAGTTATCAACGAGATAACATCAAAGATTTAGCAGATGAATTAGGAATCCAAGCAGCAAGAATTTACAAATGGCGTGCTGGATAGATAAAACACCTAAAGAAATTGAAATAGAATTTATGAATATCAAAAACGCAGCATAGGTCTTAGAAAAACTGTCCTACTTTTTATTGCAAGTCCAGTAACGATCAGTTCACTGTTAAGGACGTTATTCAAAGCATTT
>JBLIAZ010000054.1:0-13499 GCA_047631875.1 Saprospiraceae bacterium | reverse complement strand
AATTAACTAAAGCTCCTGCAATATTTTCAAAGCAAAAAAGTACGCTCCAGGATCTTTCCGTTTCAAAACCACGCTCAAAAGTCATTATTAGCAAACCCTGGTCTAACACATAGGAAAACGGCACCTGACTTTCGGATACTTCTATTCTTTTTATCCTCAATCCTGCCAATCCCTGATTGAAAGAAACCTCTAGGTCATTTTTTGAATCATCATAAGTAACACTAGCGACATCAAGGTCTTGATACACTTGGTCACCAAAATACAGGTAATGCACTAGAAACCCTGCTACATTACTTTTTGTGAATTCATTCTGAAATCCTGTATACCCATGCGCAACTATCGACTCATGAACAAGCATGTTGAACTCGTACCCAGCATGACCATCTATAAACAACGTAAATTTATCTTCGGTTTTTCGCAACACCAAATCGTGCTTACCTGCGCTTGAAAACTCACTTAAAAACAACTTGTCAATCAATGTTGTCTTACCTTCTTTGACGCTAAATAGATTGATACCGTCTTCAGTTCCAGTTTCACCAATTTCTAGGTACAAAGCATGGGAAATCATAGAATCCACCCTGTTATCAGACAAAAAATATATCCTGAACTGGTTGCTTGTACTTGGAGAATAATTAAATTCGAAAGACATCCTCCACAAACAAGTGTCTTCCACCAAAATCCTTTTGCTTATCGCTCCACTACCAGCGTTTAAGGCATTTAACTTAAGCTTGTTTTCACCTATTATGTACCTGTCAATACTTCCCTTCCAATCATCAATGGATGTTAGCTGATTGATTTGACTATATAATGTTTGGTTGAAAAAAACAACAGCAAATAACAAAACGAATCGCATATTTATAATTTGTTTAATTTTAACAAATTTATAAATATTATTTTACTTTATTGGTGACTGTATTAAGCTATAATATATTTCAAGGTATTTTGGAGCCACTACGCTCACATCAAAAAGTTCGGCATGCGCAAACGCTCTCCTTTTGTATTCGTTGTGAACTAATTCATCTTTTAAAATTTCAAGTGCGTTACTAGCCATTTGATGATAATCACCTACGTCATTTAACAACCCAGTTTCTCCGTGTATGTTTACCACCGGCAATCCCCCTGAGTTAGTAGACACTACAGGCACTGAAGCCGCCATAGCCTCCAAAGCAACCAATCCAAAGCTTTCTGTATCACTGGCTAAAAGGAACAAATCAGCCATACATAAAGCTGTCTCCGTATCCTTAATTGCCCCCGTAAATATAACCGACTGTTCAATCCCTAGCTCCGACACCAACTTTTCAACCCCCCCCTTTTCTGGTCCATCTCCTATCAGTAGAAGCTTACATGATATTTTCTTGCCAACTTCATAAAATGTTCGCACCACGTCTTGAATCCGTTTTACCTTTCTAAAATTAGAAATGTGAATTAGTAATTTCTCTCCATTTGGCGCAAATTGTTTTTTATTGCAATCCTCTTTCCTGTCCTTGTATTTATCAACACAAACAAAATTTGAAACAACCTTCACCTCTTTTGTTACCTTAAAATATTGTAAGGTATCCGTTTTTAAACTTTCCGAGACAGTGGTCACTGCATCAGACCCATTTATTGAAAAGGTAATTACTGGTTCGAAAGAGGGGTCCTTACCTACTAAAGTAATATCAGTTCCATGCAATGTGGTGACAATAGGAAGTTTTAAACCTTCCGCCTCCAAAATTTGCTTAGCAAAATATGCTGCTGACGCATGAGGCAACGCATAATGCACATGAATTAAATCTAGCTTTTCCCTTTTTACTGTTTCAACGATTTTACTGGTTAATGCAATTTCATATGGGTCATACCTAAACAAGGGATAATTATTAAAGGATACCTCATGGAAAAATATATTTTCTGAAAATACATTTAATTTTACAGGCTGTGAACTAGTGATGAAATGCATTTCATGACCCTGAGAAGCTAAATAAGCGCCCAACTCGGTTGCAATTACTCCACTTCCACCGTAGCTTGGATAACAAACCACACCAACTTTTAACTTTTTATATTGTTCCATACCATTTTCTAATAAACCACTCAACTCCTAATATTCCAATCAAAACATAAAGAAGCCATTTAAACTTCATTAAACTCTCTGTAAAAAACTCGAAATAACTTTTAATGCTGTAATCTATTTTATTCAAGTCGTCAAGAAGTAGTTGAGCATCAGCAATATTATAAAACTTCCCGTTACTTTTATTTGATAGGTCTCGTAACAGCTTATGGTTAGCTTTTAACACCATTTGTTCGAGATAAAATGCTTTCACTACAATTTTTTTTGAAGTACTAATTTTTTTTCCATCAAGTTCCGAAGTCAAAACAATAGTATACTCGCCAGGCTGTAGCTTCCCCACCTCAAGTTGATATCCATTCTCCAAATTGTTCATCAAAAAACTCATGTGTTCATGATCACTCATCACAGCCACATTTATTTTCAAATCAATAACCTCTTCCTTTATGCTGTTGGTTACCCTTGCTTTAAGCACTACACTTTCACCTAATTCAAACAGATTCTTGACCTCCAATTGAATTCTATTCGCATTAAAATCAACTGTCAAATACCTCACAGTTTTCTGCAATAATTCATCAAATGCACTAGCTTGATCATCTACACTTTCTTTGATTTCGTACATTCTCCATTTCCAAACACCTTCACCTACCACCACAGATATCCTCCTTTTACCATTTTGCTTAAAACAAATTAATGGAAACTCTGTTTTCACTTTACCAACCCTTTGGGAGCCTAAAATTTTAAAATCTCTTGCAAAAACATACTCTCCGTACGGCGCTACTACAGGAGGAAAAACCTCTATCTTTTTTGCAGACTCTTCCGATATTTGAAACAAAGAAAACGAAGGATTCAAACTAAATTGCACTTCGTTATTTTGTCCTGATTTTTCCACTTTAAATTCCGGACTACCCATCCAATCATAATTCACTTTGTTGTTCATAAAATACAACAGGTTCGCCGATTCATTTTTAAGCTTAGCTTCAACTGATTGAAATTCTCTTTTTGATTCAGGCATTCCAAACAACACAATTAGATTTGGAGCACCTTCCCATTCGTACTTTTCGAACGAGGAACTTGTTACCTCATACGCATCTACTTCACTCATACTTGCTTTAAAAGCAGCTATATCAGGATGAGGATGACTGTATAATATTTGAATTTTCTTTTTTTCCTTTAACACTTGTACAAACCCTACGAGCTCATTATTCACGTACGTAAACTCCTCGTTTTTTTCAAGCACACGAACTCTCAGTCTCCTCAACCCTACGCTGTCAGCAAGCACCATTTTGTTTACCGCGAAAGAATAATCGTCTTTGCTAATCTGTACTTTCTCGACTGCTACTTTTTTTGCACCTAAGTAAAACTCCAACATCAGTTCTTCACCCCTGCATCCAGTGCTTATCCCTTCCACGCGAATGGGGAATTCGTTCCCTACTATCGCTTTATCATTATAGTACAAATGTTTTACAGCCAAGTCTTTTTTCAATAAACTGTCACCAACACCAAGAGTATAAACAGGACATTTTAACGCACCTGCAAGGTTATGTTTTGAACCCGCATTGACAATACCATCAGAAACCACGATTACTCCAGCCAAATCTCTACCTTCATACAAATTTGCTACGTCAAAAAAAGCTTGCTGAAAATCAGTTTTTGATTCATTGAACGACAAAGTATCTAACTCCTTTACTTCATCACCTAGGGTTTTAAAGGACAGTAACATGTCACTGGATATTCTCCTTTTAAAATCATTTAAAATGTTTTGAATCGAATCTGCGGAAACTCCGGCTAGTTCAATTGACTGACTGTCATCCACAAGGATCAACAATTCAGGCTTGAGCTCATGTTTTTGCTGATATGAGATAAACGGATCAAGACACAAAAAGAAAACAACAAACAAAGACATCGCTCTTAGGATGATCAGCCCCCATTTAATTTTCCTTTCACCTGAGCTTAAAAAAAACTCCTTTCTGTAAAAAAACCATGAAATGACAAAGCACAAAAAAAATCCGAGCAACCAATAAAGTTTACTCGGAATAGTTTCAATCATTTTATAAGTAATTAAGTAATAATCTGTTATTGATATTTAACACAAAAAATAGTGCAAGTTTAGTCCTAAACAAACCATTACATAGACATTCCACCACAGACATTAATGACCTGACCTGTAATGTAACTTGATTTATCAGAACCCAAAAACACCACTAAATCTGCCACCTCATCAGCTTGACCAGCTCGTTTTAAAGGAATGTTGTTTGCCCATTCTGCTACCACTTTTTCGTCTAATTTTTCGGTCATTTCAGTGGCAATAAATCCTGGTGCAATTGCATTTGAACGAATATTTCTTGAACCCAATTCTTTTGCCACGGATTTAGTAAATCCGTAAATACCGGCTTTCGAAGCGGCATAATTAGCTTGTCCCGCATTTCCATTTACTCCCACAACAGACCCCACATTGATGATGCTTCCTTTCCTTGCTTTCAACATTGTACGCAGTACCGTTTTCGTTAAATTAAACACGGACTTTAAATTGGTATTAACCACCTCATCAAATTGCTCCTCCGACATTCTCATCAATAAATTATCACGAGTAATTCCAGCGTTGTTTACAACAATGTCAACCGTTCCGTATAACTCCACAACTTGCTCTATCAATTTTTCGGCTGATGCGTAATCGGCAGCATTACTTTTAAAACCTTTAGCCTCCACTCCTTGCGCTTTTAATTCATCCTCCAAAGCTTTTGCTTTTTCGTCCGAACTCAAGTAAGTAAAAGCAATTTTAGCTCCTTCGGCTGCGTACTTAAGGGCAATTGATTTCCCTATTCCTCTTGAGGCTCCTGTAATTATGGCAACTTTATCTTGTAATAATTTCATCTGACTTTTATTTTGACTTTGCGTTATTGCTGAAAGTTTATTTTACCTGCATCAAATATAATCATTGCAATCTTCCTTTTTAAATGAATCTTAGATTAATTTCGCAGTGAATACCGCTGATAAATAATTAACGAAGTACGACAAAAACCACCATGGCTAGAAGAAGAAAACAACTCCCAATTTTTGAAAATGTTGAAATAATTGACGCGGGCTCTGAAGGGAAGGCCATTGCAAAAATTGACGAAATGGTACTGTTTATAACTGGAGGTATCCCTGGTGACGTATGCGATGTGCAAGTGACCAAGAAAAAGAAAAACTTCATGGAAGGGCGAATACTGAAGCTGCATAAGCTTTCGGAGAAACGTCAAAAAGCTTTTTGCGCTCACTTTGGAGTTTGCGGAGGGTGTAAATGGCAAGAACTTAATTACCCTGACCAGTTAATTTACAAGCAAAAACAAGTACAAGACAATTTCAAACATTTAGGAAAATTTGAATTTCCAGAAATCGAAACCATACTGCCTTCTGAAAAAACACAATATTACAGGAATAAACTAGAATTTACCTTTTCCAATAAAAAATGGCTAACTGCTGATGAAATGGGAAAAGAAAATCACCAGATGAATGCCTTGGGATTTCATGTGCCTCGAAAATTTGACAAAATAGTGAACGTAGATCATTGTTATTTACAAGGGGACGGTTCCAACGAATTCAGAAATGAATTGCGTGATTTCGCCTTAAAAAACAACTTTACATTTTTTGATATTCGCCAACAATATGGTTTTTTAAGGAACTTAATCGTCAGGACTTCAAGCACAGGAGACATCATGCTGATCGTCTGTTTTTTTGAAAATAACATGGAGGACATCGAATTGACGATGACTCACCTGAAAGACACTTTCCCCCAAATCACTTCATTGATGTACGTGGTCAACGAAAAAAAGAACGACACCATCAGTGACTTAGACATTCAACTATACTATGGAAATCCGTTCATCATGGAAGAAATGGAGGGAATTAAATTTAAAATCGGGCCAAAATCATTTTACCAAACCAACTCCGAACAAGCGTATGAATTGTACAAAATCACCAGGGATTTTGCGGGGATCAACAAGGGAGACATAGTATATGACTTATACACTGGCACTGGCACCATCGCTAATTTTGTAGCCAAGAGCTGTAAAAAAGTAGTGGGTGTGGAATACATTCCTGAGGCGATTGAAGACGCAAAAGTAAATTCCCAGCAAAACAACATCGAAAACACCAGCTTTTTTGCAGGCGACATGAAAGATATTTTAGACGATGAATTCATCGCTTCCAATGGACAACCCGACGTCATCATTACCGATCCACCTAGGGTAGGAATGCATGAAGACGTGCTTAAAGTAATATTGAATGCTGAAGCCCAAAAAGTGGTCTATGTAAGTTGTAACCCAGCTACACAAGCGAGAGACTTGAACTTCCTTAGTGAAAAATATGAAGTAACAAGAGTCCGACCAGTGGACATGTTCCCTCATACCCATCATGTAGAAAATGTAGTATTGTTGGAGTTGAGAAAGGAATAAAAGCTTAACTGGTAAAAGTCCGCAAGTACTTACCCGCAATGCCTTCCCAAGAATAATTATCAACCACTAATTTTCTTAAGGAAGCTTTAAACGCCGTCATTTCATCCTTGGTCATGGTCTCCTTTTTTGACAAATACGCCAAGACGTTTTGCGCTATATGCGTAGAAGCATTGGGATCCAATGTGACATCTGTAATGTCCACGCGGCCATCAACCAATTCTTTTACTTGATCCGCGATTTCCATGAACGCCGACTGATAAGTCACCACTGGATATACACCACAAGAAGCTGCCTCAATGGCTACCATTCCAAATGCTTCTGGAAACACCGAAGGAGCGATTAATACATCCATAATTGGTAACAAATTCACTAACTGAGCATGGTTTAAAATCCCTGTAAAGGTCACTTTGCTTCTTATGTCGAAATCCAGAGAAGCAATATCCTCCACTATTTTCTTTTCGTGTTTTTCCAAAATGGATACCGCCAATGGAATTACTTTTTCATCCTCTCCATGAAATAAACTGTTAGTCTTGAGCTGCTCAATCAAGCCGTTGACATTTCCATTTGCAAGGTAATTGAGAATCAATTCGGCAGGCTCTCGGAAAGGACCAAATCCCGAAATGATTAAATTGGTATTTGACTGTTGTTTCAATATTTCAGGCAGGCCAAATAAAATGAGATAAATCCCTTTAGTCCACAAGTACTTTCCCACAAAAAACACATTGTTATCGCCCACATTAATGGATCCTATTCTTGTGATAGCATCTTTGTCAATGCACCTGTAATCGTAGGCCTCTCTAACTACGGCAACAAGTGTTGTAGGATCTTCAATCGTTAAATTTGCACTCAATATTCTTTTTGAAACTTCCGTGCTTCTTCCCGTACTTTTTGTCACATTTTCCTGAATTGAAACAATAAAATCTTCTTTCATTTCAACTCTGCTTTTTTGAGCAATTCCAAATGAAGAAATGTCTACCCCTGCCGGAATTATTTCCATCTTTTCTATCAAGTATTCCATGGAAACCTCGTGCAAAAACTCTTTAAGTTCTTGATCAGCATGTAAGCTATCAACCACAATATCATCGACTACTTTAAGTGATTCAATAGCGAAATTTTCAAACCTCTTGTCCTTTTTTACGGTAAAATTCAGAGCACTACCATGGACAGTAATCACAAATTTAAAATCATGCTTATCTTTTAGCAATTTCGCAACGTACGGAAACATGACCATGTGGTTCGTATTGACTACCGAAACCTCATGATTTTGAAGAATTAAATCCATCGCTAAAAAATTTTGATTCACGTACGATTGGACTTCTTCATCGCTGCACGAGTTAAATTCTTTGACCTCAAATCCTTCATAATGATCGTACACATAAACGGGCAAAAACCCATTCAAATTTGGACGAAAACATTTACAATTTCCGGCAAAAGGACTGTCTTGTTTTGCTGAAAGGTTGTACGATTTGTTGTCTGCACTAAAATCGTAAAGTTCATTAATGAAATCAATTTTAATGGGGTCAAAATCCTGACAAACTAATATTACGTCTTCTCCTTTTTTAAGAAGTTCTCTTACAATGTTGTTTACATATAAATTACTTCCTGTACCAGTAAGTAGGTACCCATGTGTAATAAGTATTGCCATCAATAATGTTTAACAAAAGCTACGTTGCTTTTCAATAAGGTGCTACGCAAATAAAACTAAGATGTTTCAATTTGAAGAAAAAAAAGCAGAAGTAAAAAAGGCGAACAAGAATTTGTGCTTAATGTACAACCTATGAGATCAGCTACCTATATTAATAACCCCACTTAGGACAATCCACATTATTAAGTTTCGAACCATCAAAGAGGCCACTACTTCCTGTTTTCCCACCCCCAAATCGATAAATTACCATGACATGAACATCGATGTAAGAATCATTTGCCTTCGGGTTTCCGGAATTTGAAGTCCCATCAAGATAATCTGTTAATGCATAGTGATAAGCACTTTCTGAAACAATACCCCAATGCGCATTGAACCACCACCCAAGCCCTAGGCCAACAGGAATGTTAAACTGAGTATTCGAGTATGCATCTTCAGGTATCAAAGCAGCAGTACCTGTTAGATTCCTTGCAACAGCCATACTCATGTAATCAAAACCGAAAAAACCGTAATTCATGAACCTGTAACTTTTCTTAAACAAATACTTGTACTTTGCCGTCAATCCTATGTCTGTAACTTTAGTGCTAAAAGTAATTCCCCGGGCTTGAAAAGCTGTTTCATTTGAATAAGAATCGCTCCCATGAAGTCCTGCTTTAGAATAATGAAGTCGAGCACCCCATCGAGGATGAAAATCGTAACCCACACCAGCTTTCCAACTAAATTTAATCGTTTTAAGTGGTGGGGCTCCTGCATCCACATCTCCTTGATAAAAAGAAATCCCTGGCCCTCCAAACAAGTGCAATTGCGCGTTTGAGCTAATTGAAATACTGAATAACGCAATCAGGATAAGTAACCTCACTTGTATTTTGTTTTTCACCTGCACTACACGATAACATTTTGTCGTCCACGAAAATAAAAAAAAGTCACCAATACAAGGACATGAATTAACATAATTGTATCCTAATTATGATTTCACTGCCTTGATCCGACTCCCCATTCAAGACTTTCATCATCCATTCTAAATGACTGAAAGTCATAAGGTACTCTGTACTTTGAAAAATAATAAACATTAGAGTCAAGCACCATTTTTTCATCAAACAAACTATTGAACACCAACTTAAAAGAGTTGACAGGAGTATGGTCTTTTTTGAAATTTACTCGATGATCCTCGGGGGAATAAACTGCGTTCAAAACACCATACCTTTCCCTTAACAAGGTTTTAGTTGGCACATCACTCCACTTTAACTCGTCTTCAAATTCCTCTTCGGAGCATGTACCATGATCCCCTTGAATGATGATAATAGGTTTTTGCTTGCTCGTGGACAAGATATTTTGTACAGCCAATAAAACAGCAGTATTCACATAAGACACTTGGGCCACGTACTCATTTTTCAATTGATACCTGTTCTTAACATCTTTGCTACTCTTGTTATAGCTCCCATCAGCACTAAAAACCAACGGAGGGTGAGGTGGGAGACAATGAAAAAAAACAAACTTACTACCCTCTATTCTACTAGATTCCGAAAGGTTTTCAAATGCTTTCACACAGATATTATACACTTTACTATGTTGTAATAAATGAGTATTAAATACACTAAAAACACTCAACTCTAGCAAAGCTGAATGAAACTGATTGATGGTTAAACTGTTATCAATGTACAAATCCACTTCGCTCTGGTTGTTCAATTGAGCGTACGCAGATTTATAAAACACGTAGCGGTAGCCTTTGCTTTTAAAATGTGTAGCAACTTTGTTTTTGTAAATTTTAGTAAATGGGAAATCATCACCGTGTTTTCCAAACCTTACAGAGTCTTCAAAATAATTAATGTACTCCATGTTAAGACTCGAAGCTAAGGAAAAATAGGTGTACGGATAATTACTTTTCGCATGGTCTTGGACTTGAAACCCAATATTTCGAAGTGCTTGCAAAAAAGAACTGTTGTCAAAATTGTAAAATTCGGAAAGATTTTCTTGGTTTGGATAAGAGTCTGCAACAATGTAGTAAACATCTGGCAAACCGGTTTCTACAGGAGGTAAAGGATTTTGATTCTTTTCTTTTTGCTTTACTGAAAACACTTTGTAAATGGGATATCCAAATTGAGCTGTAAGCATAATAGCGATGACAGCAGTCACTTTCACTAATTTAATAGAAACCTCATTTTTATTCCGGATGGCGTAAAGTAACAATCCAAGTACACCACTGTACACCACTATAAAATACCTGTGCTTGAAGGCTTCATAAGATATACTAAACCCATCCATCAAGGTGTAATAAACGTGACCGTATATTTGCAACCAAAATAGGATTAGCACAGTGACATATACGCTGTTGTTTTTATTTTTCAAAAACTTAAGCACCAACCGGTACAACAACAAAGAAAACACAAGGCTAACAAGCAAAGGTAAAAGCAATCCTCCATCAATCAAAAAACCGCTGTTTCCCACATACAAATGCAAGATTGGATAAATCGAAAACAGGACCACATTTAAAATACGGTAAACTTTACCCATTGATTTTACTCATTAAATACATGTGCCTTTTTCCTTTTTTAACTTCAACTACTTCTTCTAGTTTGTAATAATTAGAAAAACATGCTTCAAAAATAGATTTGCTATAAGGATGCTTGTTTTGAGGATTTTTAATCAATTGGAATTTTTCATCACTCTCCTCTATAAACTCAACAATCAAATTTCCATTGAACATGTTAAACATTTCAGCTATTTTATCCAATGGAACATTTCGCTGATGAAATATATGATGTATTAAAGCTAGCCCTAATACCACACTTGGCTTAACCCTTTCCACAAAAGACGACCTTTCTTTTAAGTTTAAACCTACACAAGGTGACATCATCGTTACGTCCATTTGAACTACCGATACACCTGGTTGTTTTTGGTTCAAAAATAAACCATCCACTACCTCAGCATCATTGTCCATTAACACCATTTGCTTAAAACGAGGTGAATCATCGTTTACAAATGAAGTGTGATTAGCTCCAATATCGAGTAACAATTTAGTATCCTGTAGCTTCAACCAATTGGTTAACACTTGACTTTTATTTTTAATCTCATCCTTACTGTACGGAAATTCATTCGCGTAATTCAACCACTGCTTACTTGATGAAATAGGTTTCAAGTCCTCAATTTCAACTTTTAAATGTTTAATGATTGAAGACACTTTCCTTTTAGGGATTTTCACTTCGTTTGCCGAAGCCTTTTTCTTGTATTTCGAAAGGGAAATAATGTGAAAAAACACCAAGCTATTGAACCGCGCTTTAAAAGGCAAAAGCTTACTCACTACCAACAAGGACATTCCATCCAAATCCAGCAACAATTGTTTAATCCAGCTACCTTTCACATACACCGACAACACCAAAGGACTCACAAACATTTCACAAAATTGTTTGTAGGCGTACCATGGAGAAGTATCCTCGTACTTAACAACGGATAACAAGTCAATAAATACAGGTTTACCATCTACAAACTGAATATTAAAAGGCGAGGCGTCTTTCAAAGTATAACCGTGTTCTAGGCAATATTGTAAAAAATCCAATTGAAAAATTGCTGCCGACTTCATTTGTTCAAAACCCCATTCGTAAGGGTAAATGAATGTATCTATTCTGTCTGAAATTAAAGCAAGTTGATCACCATTCTTTTTTACTTCAAATCCAGTTAAATAACCTTTATCAATGCACTTTTGATAAAAAGTGCTCTCAATAATATCCAAACATTCCTGTTTGAAGGAATCGTGTACTATGCGAACAACAGCACCATCAATGTACACCACCCTGCCAGAGGAATCCTTGTAAGAACCTGGCTCTTCAACCGTATTCTTAAAGTTCATCGTTGTTCTTTTTAGTAAAAAAAACTTTTGATTTTTCTCCAATATATTTTTACAAATGCCAACGCTCCCACAATGCCAGAAATCAACAACTGGAACAGTAAACCTCCTGAACCAGGGTCGATGTACATCAGCATTTCACTTGTAGTTGCCATTTCATAAGTCTAAGAAAATAAAGGAATTAGCGTTCTTACCACCAAGGCTGTTGAATAAGTCATTGCGAAACTCCAAACGAAAGCAGCTCCAATGAGCGCAGGAACTGCCAGTTTATTTTTTCCAAAATACCTACCTACTAACAACGCCCCTAGGGGTACTGAAATTACACCAATAAGCATAGCCATGCCGTATAGCCCAAACTTGTTTTTGATTTTTATTATTTGAATGTTCTTTTTGGTAAAAATTTTTTTCGCCTTCTTTTTCTTCTTGCTTTTTGAACCAATTTTACTAACTTGTTTCCCTATAAAAAAGAATGTGACCGCACTAATTAAGCCTCCTAATGCGCAGTACAAGGCTATTTCAATTAACGGAAATTTATCAGACCCTGCTAAAAGTATAGGAGCAACCATTAATTTAAATGTACTCGTTAAAATAGCAACAAGTGCTTCAGATAGGTTCATGAATTAAAGCTTTTATCGTACATCAATATTCACCGCCAAATGGAATTCGAATTCCTATATTAAAATTAAAAGTATAGGGAGTTTCAAACTTCAAACCTGAAGAAGATGTTTCGTAAACCTGAACGTAAGCTTTTAATTCTGTATATCCATATATCGAACCGAACATTCTTTCAACTCCTATCGACGGATTTAAACTTAAGTAAGTAAAAGCTCCTAATTGAGGTTCTTTTACTGGAACAGTATAGAGACTCCAATTTAGGCTGTTCGTAGAATCGGCTGTTGTTTCAAAACCAGCAACGACGACCCCAAAGTCTCCAGCTATGTATACCCCAACCCCACTTGCTTTTTTCAATGTAGAATGTTTTCCGGACAAGTAGTATTTCACACCAACATAATAATCAGTAAAAACTACAGTACTTATAGTATGAATAGTAACAACTTGCTCTGCTGTTAAAGATGATATGGCAATGCCTTCCAGGTCACGAAAATAGTTAGCAGAAAAAAAGTAATGAAAACCAACTTGTATAGCGACCTCTTCCGAAACCCCTACCTCTCCTCTTAAACCAAACCCCGGGTGACCTTCCCCCCCTAAAAAAAATGTTTGTAAATATGAAGCTTGCATACCTAGATTTAACTGAGCCGACAATGACCACGCACTTAGACTAAATAAAATCAATAATTTATATTTTTTCACAATCAAACTAACTCTATGACAATAAATAATTTCATTAATACGTACTTAAAGGAATTCTTAAACCAATAAAATAAGACATTCCAAAAGGAATTCTTGTGCTTATAACAAAAGGGTTTGCTTCATCAATTGTAGCATTAAACTTAGCCTCTACATAAACAAACGGTCGACCTATTTGTTTTTCACCACCAACACCTATTGCACCTGTATAATTCCAAAAAAAACCTTTTA
>JBLIAZ010000053.1:0-13675 GCA_047631875.1 Saprospiraceae bacterium | reverse complement strand
ATGAAATCCACTGAATGATTGACCTAAGATGGTTTGGTAACGGTAACCACCTTCTAATTTTGGCATTGCAAGGGCTTTGTTTACCTGTATTTGTTTTTGACTAATCAGTTCGTCTTGCTGGATGACTTGCAAATGATAATCACCTTTAATAGCTTCACTCATGAATTGCTCTAATGTTCCTAGTTTTTCTAGAAAAGGATAAGAGTAACTTTCAATTACCACCGCTTGTCCACCATTTAATTCAGTGAGTTTTTGATTTGCTATTAATATCTTTCGCTGTACTTCTTGTAGGTGTCTTTTTGTAGTAATCAAATTAATTTTTGATTTATTTAAGTCCAATATTGTAGCGACTCCGACATCAAATTTTAGTTGAACCGCACGTTGAACCTGAAGCGCATTCCTTTTTCTGTTACTAAGTTGAAACTTGCACTTGTTTAAGTATATCAAAGTCAGGTACAGCATTTTTGCATCCAAAAGTATTTCTTGGTTGTAATCTTTTTCAAGTACTGTAAGTTTAGCGATGCTTAAGTTCGATAATTGCTTTTTCTTGACGTACGTTGTTGGGAAATCAAAATTTTGGATGGCAGAAATGTCTGTTTGATTTCCTGCTGTAACAGGTGTCCCTTTCATGTAATCGTATTCAACTGTTGGATTAGACAATGTAAGGCCCGTTTTGAACTTTGCTTTCTGTGCAGACATTAATTGTTTGTACGCTTTAATCGATTTGTTGTTATTGCTTATTGATAAAAGGACACTGTCTATCTCGTGTTGAGCACTGATTGTCATTGAAATAATCAGTCCCAGTAGCATGCATTTTATGTTTTTCATATCTAACCTTTTAATTGATTTTTGTACTTCAAATTACTTTGTCATTTTCCTTTTACTATTGAAGTTGGTGCTCAAGTAAAATACAGCAGGTATTACTACAATGTTCAATACTGTAGCACTCAGTAAACCTCCCAACAACACTACTGCCATTGGACTTTGAATTTCATTCCCTGCTTGGTCACCTGCCATAGCAAGTGGGATCAGTGCTAAAGCTGTGGTCAGAGCCGTCATTAAAATGGGGTTCAACCGGTCCATGGATCCTTGAATAATGACTTCTTTCAGTTTTTTACCCTGAGCTAATAGAACTTGAAAATGAGAAACCAATAGAATTCCATTCCTCGTTGCAATTCCAAACAAACTGATGAAACCTATTGTTGAAGCAATAGAAACGATGCCGCTTGTAAAGTAAATGATGAAAATTCCACCGATAAGTGCTAGCGGTAAATTCAGCAAAACAATGCTTGCTAATCGGAAATTTTCAAATTCAATGTACAGTAAAATAAAAATGATGAGAATTGCCCCAATGGATGCCAATAAAAGTAACCTGGATGCTTTTTCTTCGCTTTCAAATTGCCCGCCATATGTAATGTGGTAATTTTTAGGCAATACGATGTTGCTGCTGATGTTTTCTTGAATACTGTTTACCGCCTCTCTTAACCCTCCACCTGATACATTCGCTGAAACGACTACCTTACGTTGTACATTTTCCCTGTTCACGGTGTACGGACTTCCTATGATACTCACATCTGCCACGTAGTACAAAGGGATTTTTTTTCCACTTGTAGCATCCATCATGCTGTTTTTAATTTGTGCTATGTTGGATCGTTCGTTGTCTTGGAACCTAAGCACCAAGTCAAAACTTTTTTGTCCATCATATACTTGACCAACAACTTCACCAGCCATAGCCACATCAATAAAATCCATTAGCTCACGTACAGTAATGCCATATTTTGCTAGCATTGTGCGTTTTGGTTTAATTTTAATTTGGGGAACTTCAATTTGTTGCTCCAGGTTTACGTCCACCAGGTGATCTATGCCTTCTATTTCAGCTTTTATTTGCTTTCCAATGCTGAAAAGTTCGTTCAGATTGGATCCGAATATTTTAACAGCAATGTTGGCACGTGTACCAGACAGCATGTGGTCGATTCTGTGCGTGATTGGTTGTCCAATAGTGATGTTTACACCTGGGACTACTACTAGCTTTCCACGAAGTACTTCCATGAATTCATCCCGAGAACGTGATTTTAATTTAAATGGAGCTTCAATTTCTGATGAGTTAACTCCTTGGGCGTGTTCATCCTGTTCAGCGCGACCTGTACGTCTTGAAACAAGGTCAATTTCTTCCATTTCAAGCAAAATGTTTTCAGCAATTCGACCTACTTTATTTGACTCCTCCAATGAAATACCCGGTTGACTCACTACACTTACTACTAAGGATCCTTCGTTAAATTCCGGTAGAAAACTCCTGCCCAAGGTGTTGAGCAAACCAATGGCTATCAAAAAAAGTAAAAAAGTACAGCTTACTAATGTTTTTGGAATCCTTAAAACCAACCTTAATATTAGCCGATAACGTTTAGCAAGACACCTTTCAATGTAACTTCCATTGGATTGTCTCAACAACCTTTGTTCGTTACCTAACAAATAGCTGCTCATTACAGGGGTTACTGTGACGGCTACCAATAGGGAAGTAATGAGTGCTACAATAAAGGCTATTCCTAAAGGTTGAAGAAGCCTACCTTCCATTCCGTTGAGTAAAAACAAGGGAATAAATGACACAACAACGATGATTGTGGCGATTAAAATGGAATTTCTAATTTCTTTTGATGCTAGGTAAACGATGGTGAGTACTGGTTTTTTTTCTTCTGGACTTTTGATTACATTTTCTTTGAGTCGTTTGTAAATGTTCTCTACATCAATGATGGCATCGTCTACTAAAGCTCCTATGGCAATAGCCATTCCTCCCAAACTCATGGTGTTTAAGGTAAGTCCCATGAATTTTAGTGCTAAAATGGTAATCAACAAAGAAATAGGAATGGTCACCAAGGATATGACGGTGGTGCGCCAATTCATTAAAAATAAGAATAAAACGACGCACACAAAAAATGCTCCTTCAATCAAGGTTTTTTGTAAGTTATCTATGGATGCTTGAATAAAATCTGCTTGTCTGAACAAATGTGAATCAATCTGAATGCTTTTTGGAAGTTGTTTTTGTATGTCTTTTAAGGTCTCATCAATGTGGGCGGTCAGTTTCAAAGTATTTGCATTTGGCTGTTTTAATACAGTGATGACGATCGCGTCTTTCCCCATGTAGGAGCCTTCTCCAATTTTAGGAGCTGCCCCAATAATTATATCGGCTACGTCGCTAAGCAGCACAGGAGTTCCGTTAATTACTTTTAACAATGAATTTTGCAAAGCGGTAACATCGTTGGTTTTCCCCTCTCCTCTAATCACATATTGATTTCCTCGTTGGTTTACAATTCCGCCTGAAGCGTTGCTGTTAATGCTTTCTGAGGCCTTTTTAAGTTCCAACAAGCTTATCCCGAAATGTTTCATTTTTTGAGGAGAAGCCAATATTTGATATTGCTTGAACTCACCCCCCATGACCACAACCTGAGAAACACCTTTGACTGCTAATAGGCGCTGTCGAATGTTCCAATCAGCAATGGTTCGCAATTCCATTGCGTCAATGCTGTCTGAACTAATGCTTAAAAACATCACCTCCCCCATGATGGAAGAGACAGGGCCAAGGCTTGGTGTACCTGCGTTTTTAGGCAATTTATCAATTGTCGTGTTTAGTTTTTCACTTACAATTTGTCTGGCCTTGTAAATGTCCATACCCCATTCAAATTCTACCCATACGATGGAGATTCCTTGAGCTGATGAGGACCTAATTCGACGGACATTAGGTGCGCCATTCATCACTGATTCAATGGGGTAACTGATTAAATTTTCTATCTCTTCGGTTGCCATGCCGTGTGCTTCTGTTATCACAGTGACCGTAGGGGCAGTTAGGTCAGGAAACACATCTACATCCATTTCTGAGGATACATATCCGCCAAAAAGCATGATGATTCCAGTAAAAACCAATACCAGAAGTCGGTTTTTTAAGGAAAACTGTATGATTTTATTTAGCATGATTACCTGTTTTTAATATGTTTTTAATGACTGTGACCGTGTGAAGGTATGCTTGAGGAAACCGAGGACATTTTAATTTGATAAGCTCCTTCGCATACCACCCATTCTCCCTGGTTAACTCCCATAAGAATTTGAACTTTTTCACCATCGCTAATGCCTAATTTGACATTTCTTTTTTCGTAAGTTTCATGGGATGTCCTTATGAACAGAAAATGGTTCTCGTAATCCTCCATGACCGCTGATAAAGGAATAGTAAGGATGTTTTTGATTGGTTTAGTTTTTAAATAAACTTCAATGAAAGCGCCGGGAAGTAATTTCCCTTTGTTGTCAATTTCAAAATACACAGGTAGGAAATTTGATGCGGCGTTCACATTCTTGCCGTACGAAATTAACTTTCCATTGAATTCCTCTATGCTGTGAACTTTCGAATCATATGCTGTTTTGAAATTTGCCGAAATAATAAAGGGTAAGTCAGAAAAATATTTTTGAGACACTTCCGCTTTGATGATGAGTTTTTTGTTTTTATTTACCACCATTAAAGGATCCCCGCTTTGTACATACTGCCCTTCCTTAACTAATAAGTTTTTAATGAATCCAGCAAACGGCGCTTTTACCAATTTACCCCCATTACTAAAATTACTTTGTAAAGTCAGGTAGGCTATTTTACTAATTTCCACATTCGCTATTAATTCTTCAAATTCATTAGCAGTAATTAAGTTGGCAACTGCTAGTTTTTTACCCCTTTCGTGGGCTGATGAGGCTTGTTCGAATTTGGCTTTTGCTACAATAAATTTTGAAGTAATGTTATTATCCGTAATGCCACCACCTGAAATTGTACATAAATTTTGACCAGAGACAATTGCTTTTCCAATTAAGGTTTTGTCGGTACTAAATAAAATAATTCCATCGGATTTTGCAGTAATTATTTGTTCATCCCCCTGCATGGATTCTATAATACCAGAACAGCGAATTACTTGGTAAATATCCTCTTGCTTCACCCTTTTTACCGAAAACTCAATCGTTTTGGCTTGTTCGGTGGGGAAAATTATTTGTTCACTTTTTGTGTCTTTCGGGGCATGCTCGTGGATGACATGGTCATGACCATGCTCGTCATGAAGATGGTTATGTTCGTGTTCCGAATTGTTTTGACAACTTAAGCATGTCAAGGAAATGACCAGGGTATACAATAGTTTTTTCATGGGTTTTTACATTAAAAATGCGTGCTTTTAAAACTGACACAATAGATGTAGCAGATTAATAACAATAAAATTGTAAAGTGTAGTACTGATTTATCGCACCTGTGAATGGCGCATTCATTTAATTTATCCTTTCACAGGAGGAGCCCGCAAAGGGAGTGCTGAATTCAGCACATGTTCCAAAGGAGGAGCGGAATAAACTGAGAAGTTTTTGCCCTTGTGTTCCTTGATAAGGTATGATGTAGCCAGGAAATAATTCCTATTGTTGACTGCAAAGGACAAGCTTGATACTTCAAACTTGTTAATTTTGGTATTTACATGAGTAAGGTGTTCTTCACCCATATCAAGGTGATGAAAGCCATTAAATAAATGTCCTAATGTGTGTAAAATACCTTCCTTTAAATTGTGCTCATGATGACCTCCTTCATGCTGATGATGAGACGCATGATGGCTAACCTCTTTATTTGAAATGCAATCTGACTCACCATGAAAATGAGGAACAATACTGTGCAGTAGTACTAAAAAGTACGTGCCTAATAACAAGAAGCTTAATGTATTCTTATTTTTCATCTCTATAGTGAAGATACGTAAAAAGAGGGAGTACTCATCGCTAGGGGATGAACACGCGAGGAATGCCTGCTTTTTCTTCTCGTTTGACCCTTCAATTTTTACCTTCTGCTATTTGGATCAACTCTATTCACTCTGCAATTATTTTATATTATATTTGAAAAAAACACACCATGGCTGACATCATTGTAGGGATAGAAATTGGCGTAAAAACTACGGAAATTGGTTTTGCTGATTTAGAAGGTAAAATATTCGAAAAATCTTTATTGCATTCAGACGCATATCCTATTTTTAGTTCATTCGCTGAAGCTATGGTGATGGAAATAAAAGAAGTCTTAAAAATACAATCAACTTCAATTTTTAGCAAAGCAAAAGTGAAAGCAATTGGAATGGCTGCACCAGGCGCTAATTCAAAAGAAGGTACCTTGGCACAAGGTGTTAATTTACCTTGGGAAGTGGATATGGATTTACCAGCTATGTTCCAAAAGGAGTTCAAAACCCGTGTGGAAGTTGTAAATGATGCGACTGCAGTTTGTGTGGCTGAAAGTTTTTATGGAGCATGCAAAGACATAAAAGATTGTATTGTAATCACTATTGGTGAAGGAGTTGGAATGGGGATCATTGCTAATGATAAATTGGTATTAGGTCACGATGGATTTGCAGGTGAAGGAGGACACATGATTGTTCGGGAAGATGGTAGGAATTGTGGTTGTGGAAGGTCGGGCTGTGTGGAAACTTACGTATCAAATACGGGGTTGAAGCTTACGGCTGAGGAGCTACGTACCAAGCACGCTGGGAATTCAATATTAAATGATATTTCAACTTTAACTGATAAAGTGATATTTAAAGCTGTTGAATTAAATGATGATCTAGCCATTAAAATATTAGACGAAACAGCTCAGGTTCTTGCTTTGGCAATTGCAAATATGGCAACCGTAACAAATCCTGAAAAAGTGATTTTATACGGGGGAGTCGCAAAAGCAGGAGAAATCTTTATTAAAGCAGTAAATAAACACCTACCTAAGTATTTATTATTTGGTGAAAAGAATGATTTACGGGTTTCATTGTCCGAACTACATGATGAAAATGCTGTGCTTTTGGGAGCAATCGCAGCTACAAAACAATAAAGTCAATTAATTCTCTGTATACTTTTCAATTTTTTATATTCAAACTACGTAATTTGAGGACGCAAGCTTGTCTTGAGGATAAACACATAAAGTAATTAAAGATACATGTCAAAAAAAAAAGAAGTAGTAATAGTAGCTGCCAAAAGAACAGCGATAGGAAGTTTTGGAGGATGTTTATCGGCTGTATCAGCACCAAAGTTAGGTGCTGCGGCGATAAAAGGAGCTATAAGGTCTTGTGGACTTGATGTCAACTTGGTGGACGAAGTATTCATGGGCAACGTGATGTCAGCTAATTTAGGACAAGCACCAGCGAGGCAAGCTGCAATTTTTGCAGGACTTCCAACATCTGTTCCTTGCACGACCATCAACAAGGTTTGTGCTTCGGGTATGAAGTCTATTTCCTTGGGTGTGCAATCTATACTATTAGGAGACAATGAAGTAGTAGTAGTGGGTGGAATGGAAAACATGTCTTCAGTACCTCATTACAGCGCTGATCTGAGGTTTGGTAAAAAGTTAGGAAATAGCGAGTTGGTGGATGGACTTGTAAAGGATGGGTTGACAGACGTATACAATGATTATCACATGGGAAATGCCGCCGAAAAATGTGCTGCAGAATATGGTATTAGTCGCGAGGATCAAGATGAGTTTGCAATAGCGTCTTATAAAAAATCAGCGGAGGCTTGGAAGGATGGCAAGTTTTTAGCGGAAATTACGCCCGTTGAAATAAAGACCAGAAAAGGGGTGGTTGAAGTAATTGAAGATGAAGAATACCAAAATGTCAGATTGGATAAAATTCCCAACTTACGAACCGTGTTTCAAAAAGAAGGGACGATAACAGCTGCTAATGCATCGACGTTAAACGATGGCGCTGCTGCCCTTGTGCTAATGAGTGCAAATAAAGCGCGGGAGCTAAACATGAAACCTTTAGCTAAAATAACAGCTTACGCTGATGCTGCAATAGACCCTGAGTGGTTCACTATTGCCCCTTCTGTTGCGGTGCCAAAAGCGTTAGGTAAATTAAATTTGACAGCCGATGCTGTTGAATTTTGGGAGCTCAACGAGGCTTTTTCAGTGGTGGGAATTGTAAATTGCAACAAGCTAAAAGTAGCATCGAATAAGGTGAATGTGAATGGGGGAGCTGTTTCATTAGGGCATCCACTTGGTTGTTCCGGGGCAAGAATAGTGGTCACATTAATCAACGTATTAAAACAAAATAATGGCAAAATTGGAGCAGCAGGTATTTGTAATGGAGGGGGAGGTGCATCAGCATTAATCATTGAAAACGTTTAATATGAATATTGCAGTCATTGGTTCGGGGACGATGGGGTCAGGTATAGCCCATATTTTTGCTTTGTTTGGGCATGAAGTAACGCTTGTTGATGTGAATGAAAAATTGCTTGAAAAGGCACTATTGTCCATTGCGAAAAACATGGAAAGACAGGTTCAAAAAGAAAAAATCACTCTCCAGGAAAAAAACACCGCGATTGAACAGATACAAATTACCACTAATTTAAAACAAGGAGTTTCATCAGCGGATTTGGTGATTGAAGCCGCAACAGAGGAAGAGTCATTAAAATTGAAAATATTTGAGGACTTGGATGTTCATTGCCCTCAAGATGCCATATTGGCTTCGAATACAAGTTCTATTAGCATTGAAAAAATTGCTAGCGCTACTTCAAGAGCTGGGAAAGTAGTTGGAATGCATTTCATGAATCCTGTTCCTGTGATGCAGTTAGTGGAAATTGTAAAAGGAGAAGAGACATCGGATAAGACGATTCGTATCGTTCAAGAATTATCTGTTCAACTTGGGAAAACCCCAGTCGTCGTAAATGATGCCCCAGGTTTTGTAGCCAATAGAATTCTGATGCCTATGATCAACGAGGCTATATTTACCTTACATGAAGGTGTTGCTGGGGTAGCAGAAATTGACAGCATCATGAAGTTAGGTATGTTTCACCCAATGGGACCATTACAATTAGCAGATTTCATTGGTCTGGATGTGTGTTTGTTCATCATCAATGTAATGCACAAGGAGATGAATAATCCTAAATATGCCCCTTGTCCACTACTTTCAGAGATGGTCGCCGCCAACAACTTAGGAGCAAAAACCAAGAAAGGTTTTTATGATTGGGGTGCAGGGGCAAAGAATTTAAAAGTTTCTGATACCTTTACCAGGTAACAAATCCAAATCCATGGAAGATCCTTATTTGATCATCATTATTTTTTCATCCTTGATCGTGTTTTCGTATTTGTTTACGCAAATGTCAAGATGGACTAAAATCCCTTCAGTTATATTTTTAATTGCAACAGGAGTAACACTACAGTATGTGGTAAAATTCATGGGAATCGAAATCCCAAGTTTAGCTCAACCATTAAGTTTATTAGGTGTTGTAGGTTTAATGATGATTGTATTGGAGGGTGCCTTGGATATTAAAATACACAGACATAAATTAAAAACTATACTGGCAGCATTTGCCACCTCAATACTAATCTTAGGCTTGACTAATTCCCTGATTGCAGGGATCTTGTTTGCCTTGTGCGACATCTCGGATTTTGCTGATGCCTTTTTATTTGCAATTCCTTTGTCAGTGGTGAGTAGCGCCATAGTTATTCCAAGTGTCCACACCTTGATTCCTGCAAAAAGAGACTTCATGATTTTGGAAGCAACATTGTCCGATATTTTTGGAATTATGCTTTTTGAATTTTGGCTTATAGAACCTCATGTGGGTCAAACCATCACCGAGGCTATTTCCATGAACGTGCTGATTTCCGTGGTGGTTTCTGTGGCTTTAAGTTATGTAATGGTGTATGTTTTCCATAAAATAAAAACAGAAATAAAGTTCTTTTTGTTTTTGGCAATTTTAGCTCTGTTGTTTTCAATAGGTGAGTACATGCATTATTCCGCCTTGATGATTATTTTAATTTTTGGGGTAATTTTAAACAACACTCACGTCTTTTTCAGAGGTTTTTTGAAACGCATCATCAACAAGGAGAAAGTAAACGAAATCAGGGACGAATTTGTATTGATAACCAACGAAACCTCTTTTTTAATAAGGACTTTCTTTTTTGTTGTTTTTGGATTAACCATGAACTTGGAGGGGCTGCTAGATTCAAAAGCCATTGTCATTGCGGTGGGTGTGATGGCAGTGATATATGTCATCAGAATATTGAACCTTAAAGTGTTCATTAAAAGCACCATATTTCCTCAAATGCTAATTGCTCCTAGAGGGTTGGTAACCATCTTGTTGTTTAACAAAATTGTGGAACACTACGGCGTTACTCCATTTAATGAAGGTATACTTGCCTTAGTGATCATCGGGACAAACTTGGTCATGATGATGGGCTTAATTTCAAGTGGTGGAAGTGAACACGATGTAGTGAAATTACATTCTGACAAAGGGGAGGTGGACACTTTAGGATTAACGGATGAAATTGCTCCAGAAGGAGAACTTCCAATGGAAGGTACTGGTGAAAATGTGGAGTCAACACCTGAAGAATAAGAAATTATAATATCGAAAGTTATTAAAAATAACGTACACTGCTTTATTGATGTCTTTTTGTGTTGGTTTAAATGCGTAAGAAGCTGAAAATATCGATACTACAGCAACTACTGAGGCGCATGATGATCTATGAGCACGACCATGATTTTAGAGACCACCACCAGCACCATCACAATGAATTTGGCTTGGCTGTTGCTCCTGCTTATTTTGTGAAGGAGAAAGAAGTGTCAATAAGCATACACATGCACTATGTGTACAACATTCCATCCACTAAATTTAGTGTAGGATTAGGTTACGAAATAATCCTAGACATTCATCAGCACAACACATTTAGTCTTGTGGCAGCAGTTCGTCTTCTTGAAAAATGGTCAATTAATGTTTCGCCAGGAATCACTTTCGAAAAAGGTTCTTCTTCTTCTTCTTCTTCTTCTTCTTCTTCTTCTTCTTCTTCTTCTTCAGATTTATCAGTGCACCTTGAAACAGCATATGAATGGAAATACCATAATTTTCATACAGGTCCCGCATGTGAGGTGACTTATGATCCCGAAGACATTCACATCATTATGGGATTGCAAGTCGGTTAGGGATTTTAAGCCTTTTTCTTTGACTTTCTTTATCATAAAAAAAGCCCTTGAGTTCAATTACAAATTGAACTCAAGGGCTTGGATTTGATTGATTTTTTGTAAATTATTTGATTAGTTTTTTATAAACTTCGCTGAAACGAATTGGTTCGCACTGGTACTCAATAAGGCATAAACTCCATTGCTAAAGCTTTCGATGTTGATTGATGACTCAGTCCCTCTTAATACCACTTCACCTAGGTTATTTACTATTTTCCACTCTCCTTTATTTAACCCTTGCACTACAATAGTGTTTTGTGCAGGGTTTGGGTATATGTTAATACTTTCTTTTGAAATATCATCAATACCAACAGTTGGGTCTACCCACAAGCTTGTATCAGCTAACTCTGGACAAGAAGTTGTTGTTCCCCAATCAATGGTTAATGCATTTATTTTTTCAATAAGTTTAACAGACATTTCTTCGTGTGAACATTTGGTAGGGTGCCAAGCATCACCATACCCGCAATCCACACCAGCTCCCCATTTTTCAGCTGTATATGGAAGAGTAAGTTGATGTACGTTTCCTTTGTTGTGAATGGCCATAATATTAGTAGCGATAGTTTCTAACCTTCTTAACTGTGTAGTCCATGTTGGCCAAGAATTTGATTTAGAATTCCCCATACACATGATGATTTGAGCACATGGGTGTTCGGTAAGAAGTTTAGTTATGAAATCAAGGTATGTTTTTTCAAACTTTACATCGTCCATTTTAATGGCATCGACTTCCTTTTCGGTGCCTTCTTGTGCCATGTCATTTGTGCCCAAGTGAATTGAGATGATGTCTGGATGAAAAGTTGAATGATCGTAAGATGTTGTTTTGTCTTCATGAATGAATTCGTAGTTGATAGGAACTGTGAATGTTTCACTACCAGTATTGTTTCTATATAGCCCTCTTCCTGAAATAGCAGTTACGTGGTAGTCTGCTCCAATTGCTCTTGCTGTAATAGGTGCCCAAGAATAATAATTGTCTTCATTCTCTGCTATGAAACCACCACCACTTGCCATGGAAGCAGAACCAGTAGCGAAGGAAGTTAAATTTCCATATCCACAAGTCCATGAATCACCAATGAATTCAATTTTTTTGTTTGGTCTTGCATCTGGTGTTACTAGGCTTGCTGTTCCTCCTGTAACAGTAAAGCCTTTGAAAGAACTTTTTCCAGCCGCACCTTCGGTAATTTTCATCAGTTGAATTGTATGGTCACCAGCGGTCAAGCCACTAGCTAAAACGTAGGTGTTTTCACCATTAATCATGGCAAGTTGTTCTGTCGTAATTACATCGTCAATGATGATTTTATAGTAATTAGTAGAACTTGTCGTTCCAGAACTGTAATCATGTATCACTGCTGATATATCTGTTCCGTTAAATTTTGCATTAATGCTTACACCTGGATAAGTATAAGACGGTTGTAAAGGATCGCTAAAGTCTACTCGACCAATGTATTGAATGTTTGTGTTGTCAGCAGCAATGTGAGTCTGCGCATTAGTGCAAGAAATACACATGAATGTAAATGCAACTATGAATGAGGTTATGTTGTAAGTAGTTTTCATAAATAAAGTTTATTGGTTCATATTGATTTAAAGTTAGCAATTAAATACGTACGAAACTTTTTATTAATTTCACAATCATTGACTAATCAGTCTTTGCATTTTATGCAAAGCTTAAATCATAATATGTCAATTAACTGAAGCAGTATTTGAGCCTTTATATACTTCGGAAGTAGTAATTTTAAAGAAGAGATGAAAAAGAAATTGATACAAGTTTTTACATTGGTGAGCCTGCTGCTATCAGGGGTGTTATTTTTAACCGTAAAAACAGCATCATATGAAGTGTTCCCGGTAAAAAGTCACGACAATGTCTTTTATCAGACTTACCACGAGTCACTTGATTCAGGTTATTCGGAGTCGTCGGTGACAGTTGTGCCTAAAACAAACAAGGAGGACTTGATTTTCACATACACACTTTCAAAGGATAATTCAATACAAGAACCCTTTGCAGCACTGTTTTTTTACCGAAAAGATTCTCTTAAACCATTTTTTGATCTTAGCGATTTCAACACTATTTCATTAGAATTTAGCTCATTCAGAGGGAAAAGAATTCCGATTACGTTCACCTTAAATTACGAAGGGTTTACGGATAAGGACAAATTGCTTTCAAATTTACCTTTGACCTATTTATTAGATTATGAATCACCTGGTGTATACGACTTGAACCTTCAAGATTTTGAAATCCCTAGTTGGTGGCTCAGGGCACATAATTTAAAAAAGGAAGACTTGACTAACATTGATTTTTCTAGAGTAAACTACATTGTGGTCGGTTCCTGTCGACTATTAGAAAGAGGAGTAGAAGATAAAATTACTATCAGTAGTGTTCGTCTTCATACTGACAACAGTGCTAAGTTCATTTTGTATGGGATTATTTTGATTGTTTCAGCGTCAGGACTTTTTATATTCCGTTTACTTAAAAGGGAAAAGATTGTGGTGCCATATTCTAAGGTTGAAATTCAAGAGAAATACGGTGAAGCATCGTCTAAAACCGAAGCGGTAGTGAATTATGTAGCAAACCACTATGCCAACCCAGAACTAAGCTTAAATGAAATCCAACAAGCCTTGGGCATTACTTCACGCGAAATAGGGACAATTTTCAAGAATGAGTTTGGAAGTTCATTTAAAAAATACCTGAATTTGGTCAGACTGACTGAAGT
>JBLIAZ010000052.1:0-13717 GCA_047631875.1 Saprospiraceae bacterium | reverse complement strand
AATTACTCCAACAGTGATTATAGAAGTCAAGGCGATGTCAAATCCATTTGTAAATGCTGTGATGATCGTGCAAATCAACAAGCTAATAATACCGGTGTATTCACTCATCTTTCCCTTTGTTATTAACAGTAAAATAATACCTTAAGAAAAGACAGGAGCATAATGAAAAACAAGGCGCGTGTCCTGAATAAATTGACTTGACAAACAGAAAATCATCACTGTCATCAATTGAATAAACTTATTTTTTGTTGATAGCAAAGGGTAAAGTAAGGCGATTACAATGTAAAATTGCATTTCAATGGCTAAGGTCCAATAAATAGGATTGTACCATTCATGATTACTGAATGGTGTAGTGTAAAAAAGAGGATGAACAATTCTGCTCAAATTTACGCTTATCAATTCATTGTTCCTCAGTGCAAACAGGGCTGACACTAATAGAGCAAGTGAGATAGAAGCCAAATATGGAATCTCAATCCTGACCCATCTTTTAGCAAAACATTTATGGATTTGCTTTAATTGGAAATTATATTTCATCAGTGAAAAAGGAATGATGAACCCTGTAATGATAAAAAATATGTACACTCCTAAAATTCCAATTCTACCCATTTCAGGAATTAAATTTTCGTCTGAGAACAATGTGCCATTGATGTCACTATAATTTGTAAAATGATACACGCACACCA
This sequence comes from Saprospiraceae bacterium, assembly GCA_047631875.1. Taxonomy (GTDB): domain Bacteria; phylum Bacteroidota; class Bacteroidia; order Flavobacteriales_C; genus JBLIAZ01. The sequence goes on along the minus strand of JBLIAZ010000052.1, from coordinate 13,034 downwards.
TCAAAGCAGCAATTCCTCGTAATGCATTAATGGAGGGGTAATATTGTTTGTTCAACACGTGTATTTTTTACTCAAATAATGTATTGCTAGTACTTTGGGTAAAACTACTTGAATTGCTCCGCTTATCAACAAGGGAATCGATTAATTAAAAAGATGCTAATTGATGTTTTAGCTCTTTGTTTTCTTAGTCTTTTAAAAGAGGGTTTTGTATATTTAGCCACTGAAAAAATTAGAAATCTAAATTAAGTCGGAATATGGAAGTTAGAAGCAGGATCAGAACCTTTGATGAGTATAAGGAAGAGTACAAAAAGAGTGTGGATAACCCTGAAGGTTTTTGGGAAGCTCATGCGGAAAAATTTGTATGGAAAAAGAAGTGGGATAAGGTATTGGACTGGAATTTTTCTGACCCAAAAATCAGCTGGTTTGAAGGTGGTGAATTAAACATCACTGAAAACTGTTTGGACCGTCATTTAGAAGAAAGAGGAGACAAAGTAGCTATTTTATGGGAGCCAAATGAGCCAAGTGAAAAAGCTGTTAAACTAACTTATAAGCAACTTCATCAAAAAGTTTGTGAGTTTGCTAATGTATTGAAGGCTCAAGGGATTAAAAAAGGAGACAGAGTTTGCATGTACATGCCTATGGTTCCTGAATTAGCCATTGCTTGTTTAGCAACAGCAAGAATTGGAGCTGTTCATTCGGTAGTTTTTGCAGGGTTTTCTGCTCAGGCATTGTCAGACAGGGTTAACGATGCTGAGGCTCGTGTAATTTTAACATCCGATGGAAACTACAGGGGTAAAAAGAACATTCCAGTAAAAAAAGTAGTGGATCAAGCTTGTGAAACTTCGCCTTGTGTGGAGTCTGTAATCGTGGTTAATAGAACGGGAGCTGAAGTGACGATGAAAAAAGGAAGAGACAAATGGTGGAACGATGAAGTAGCTAAAGTAGATGCTGATTGTCCTGCAACAGCAGTTGGTTCTGAAGACATGTTATTCATATTGTATACCTCTGGTTCAACAGGTCAACCAAAAGGGGTAGTTCACACCACTGCAGGTTATATGGTTTACACTGATTATACTTTTAGAAACGCATTTCAATACGAAGAAAATGATGTGTACTGGTGTACTGCTGACATAGGCTGGATTACTGGTCACTCGTACATTATATACGGACCATTGTTAGCTGGAGCAACTACCATGATGTTTGAAGGTGTTCCAACCTATCCAGATGCTGGAAGGTTTTGGGAAGTGTGTGAAAAACACAAAGTAAATCAATTTTACACTGCACCAACTGCAATCAGAGCACTGCAAGTTTATGGAACTGAATTCGTTGAAAAATATGATTTAAGCTCGGTTAAAACTTTAGGTTCTGTAGGAGAGCCAATCAATGAGGAAGCTTGGCAATGGTATCATAAGTACGTAGGGCGTGGTAAATGTCCAATCGTGGATACTTATTGGCAAACAGAAACTGCTGGTTTCTTGATTTCACCATTGGCTGGAATTACGCCAGAAAAACCAACTTATGCTACGCTTCCAATGCCAGGGATTCAATTGGCTATCATGGATGCTGAGGGCAAGGAAGTGGAAGGTGATGGGGTAGATGGTAACTTGTGTATTAAATTCCCTTGGCCGTCAATCATTAGGACTACTTATGGAAACCATGACAGGTGTAAGGAAGTGTATTTTGGAACGTACAAAGACATGTACTTTACCGGTGATGGATGTAGAAGAGACGAAGATGGTTATTACAGAATCACAGGAAGGGTAGACGATGTAATCAATGTTTCAGGACACAGAATGGGTACCGCGGAAGTGGAAAATGCAATCAATGAGCACAGTAACGTTGTGGAATCTGCAATTGTTGGTTTCCCCCACGCTATAAAAGGTCAAGGAATTTACGCTTATGTAATTTGTGATGAAACTCCTGCTGATCTAGATGCATTCAGAAAAGAAGTACTTCAAATAGTAACCAAGGAGATAGGGCCAATTGCAAAACCAGATAAAATTCAAGTGGTGCCAGGATTGCCAAAAACACGTTCTGGAAAAATCATGAGAAGAATATTAAGGAAAGTTGCTGAAGGTGATGTTTCCGCTTTGGGTGATACTTCCACTTTACTGGATCCAAGTGTAGTAGACGATATCATTGATGGAGCTTTAGTTGAATTAAAAAAGTAATACAAATTGTCAGTTTGTATCAAAAAAGGCTCAGCGGAATTTCCTGCTGAGCCTTCTTTATTTTTAAATAAAATTGATTAGCAATATTAGACTGTAGCAATGAACGCGAGGTAGGGAGGATGTAGCGAAATTTCTAAGGTAAGATTCCGAGTGTCTGTACTTGTGAATTTTTTCCGAACAATTATAATTTACTTCCACACTGTTTGCAAAATCCGGCGTCTTTGTCGTGCCCCTCTTTTGAACAATTGGAACAGCATTGAGTACTGACATCTTTTGCTTTACTAATTTCTGCTCCAATGATTCCTGTAGGAACTGCAATGATTCCGTAACCTATGATCATGATAAAGGAGGCTATCATTTGTCCTAACACAGATTGAGGCGCTATGTCACCATATCCAACCGTGGTTAATGTGACAATAGCCCAATATATGCTTCTCGGTATACTAGTAAACCCCGCTTCTTTGCTTTCAATTAAATACATTAAAGTTCCCATGATGATGGTCGCGCTCATTACTGCGAATAGAAAAACAATGATTTTTTGCTTGCTTGCAATCATCGCCGTTTTTAAACTGTCGGCTTCGGACAAGAACCTGCCTAGTTTCAATACCCTAAATATTCTTAACAAACGCAAGGACCTGATGACTGAAAGAGATTGTGTTCCACTGATAAATACCCCTAAAAATGTAGGTAAAATAGAAAGTAAATCAACGATACCGTAAAAACTAAATATGTATTTTAATGGTTTTTTGATGCTAATGACTCTAGCAATGTACTCTGCAGAAAACAGTAGGGTGAACGTCCATTCAATGTAAGTAAAGTAGGTGCCGTATTCAGCCTTTAACGACTCTACACTTTCCAACATGACAACAACAACACTAATAAGGATTGACCACAATAAAACGACATCAAATAATTTCCCCGCTTTAGTGTCTGCTTCAAAAATTATTTCATGAAGTTTTTGCTTCCAAGGAGAATTTGAATTGGTTGATTGGTTTTCCATTAGATAGTTAAAGTACTCATTATCTCAATCAGTATGAAGTAGAGTCACAAAAAAAGGGACGATAATTCGTCCCTTTTTTTGTTGATGTAATTCGAATATTAAAGTCCTAATAATACTTCTTCGGGTGTTTTACCACCAAACATAAGTTTAATTGGGTTTTCAAGCAAGTCTTTGATGGCTACCAAAAACCCCACAGAATCCTTTCCGTCAATGATTCTGTGGTCGTAAGACAGTGCCACATACATGATCGGTCTGATTTCCACTTTACCATCAATTGCTACAGGTCTTTGAATGATGTTGTGCATTCCCAAAATAGCTGATTGTGGAGGGTTAATGATTGGAGTAGATAACATAGATCCAAATACACCACCATTAGTGATTGTAAATGTACCACCAGTCATTTCCTCCAAAGTTAACTTCCCGTCTCTAGCTTTAATTGCTAAGCCTTTAATTCCGCTTTCAATCTCCGCTAAACTCATTTGTTCAGCATTCCTTAGTACAGGGACCATTAGTCCTTTTGGTGAGCTCACAGCAATTGCTATGTCAGCGTAGTCAAAGCTTTTGATTTCGTTTCCGTCAATCATTGAATTGACCAATGGGAACTTGTTTAATGCCTCTGTTACTGCTTTGGTGAAAAAGGACATAAACCCAACACCTACACCGTGAGTGTCAATGAATTTTTGCTTGTATTTTTTACGCAAGTCCATAATAGGCTTCATGTCTACTTCGTTGAAAGTAGTAAGCATTGCTGTTTCTTGCTTAACAGCGACAAGTCTTTGAGCTATTTTTCTCCTTAAGGAAGACATTTTTTTGTTTCCAGATTCCCGCGTTCCTCCCCAGCCTTGAACAAGAGGTGAAGCATCGAATCCTGCAGCAATGTATTCCACGACGTCGGATTTTGTAATTCTTCCGTCTTTTCCGGAGCCATTCACTTTTGAGGCGTCTACTCCGTTTTCACGAATTAATTTTGATGCTGCAATAGAAGGGTGACCGCTGGCGTAACTTGCTGCTTTTGTAATAGCAGCTACTGACTTCTGTTCAACCTTAATAGGGGATGGAGTAGCTTCCTTGGCTTCTTCTTTCGGAGTAGCTTTTGGATCACCAGCAGGTTTTTTTGCAGAGGTGTCGATTTTAGCAATGATCTCACCCACGTTGACGGTTTCACCTTCCTCCACTAATATCTCTAAACTTCCAGCTTGCTCGGCTGGTAGCCCTAGGGTTGCTTTGTCGGAATCAACTTCGCAAATGTCCTCATCTAATTCTACATAATCACCAGTTTCTTTTAACCAAGTAGCAATTTCTACTTCGGTTATTGACTCTCCTGGACTTGGTACTTTTACTTCTACTATAGCCATGATCTATAATTTTGTGTATTTTCCTAATTAATATTATACAGTTGCATTTGCTTTTAAGGGCTTAGCGCAAGCGAAAATTTTATCAAATAATATTTTACTCCTTTTTTCGTGACGTTTCGGAGATCCCGTTGCTGGGGAGGAGGTTTCGTGTCTTGAAATCACATCTAATTTAACTTCTCGAAATTTTCTAGCAATAAAGGTCCAGGCACCCATGTTTTCAGGTTCTTCCTGAATCCAATAGTGTTTTTTGGACTTGCTATATTTTTTCAATATTGCTTTTAACTGTGTCAAAGGCAATGGATTTATTTGCTCTAGTCTAACTAGCGCGATGTTTTTGAAATCACCGTATTCGGCTTTTTTCTCCAAAATTTCGTAGTAAATTTTACCAGAACAAAACATGATGGTGTCTACTTGCGATGGATTTGAAATGTTTGGATCGTCCATCACTTCTTGAAAACCGCCAGTAGTAAAATCCTCCATTGTTGAAGTGCAGCTTGGGTATCTCAAAAGTTTTTTTGGTGAGAAATGAATCAGTGGTTTTCTGAAATCTCTGTGTTGTTGTCTTCTTAATAAGTGGAAGAAGTTAGCAGGAGTAGTACAGTTTGCAATCTGCATGTTGATGTCAGTACACAATTGTAAAAAACGTTCGACTCTCGCACTTGAGTGTTCTGCACCCATTCCTTCATAGCCATGAGGTAATAACATTACTAATCCACTTTGAGTTTTCCATTTGTCTTCTCCAGCGCAAATGAATTGATCAATCATGATTTGAGCACCATTGTTGAAATCACCAAATTGAGCTTCCCAAATTGTTAATATGTTAGGAATAGTTAAGGAATACCCATATTCAAATCCAAGTACACCATACTCGGATAACAAGGAATTGTAGATGGATATTTTGGATTTATGCTTTCCTTCTATGTTGTTTAAAGGGATGTATATTTCCTCCGTATCTTCCATTTTTAGGACAGCATGGCGGTGAGAAAATGTTCCTCTTTGTACATCTTGTCCAGTAAACCTGACACCTGTACCTTCGTTAATCAACGTTCCGTAAGCCAGCAATTCGGCCATTCCCCAGTCGATCGAGTTCTTCGTTTCAATCATCGCTTTTCTTTTGTCAAGCTCTTTGATGATTTTTCGAATGAATTTCTTCCCTTCTGGTGGAGTGTATAGGGCTTTGGCAACTTTCTTTAAATCTTTTAAGGAAACAGCAGTGTTTGGCGAAGTAATGAAATCTTCTTTAGTGCCACGTCTGTATCCATCCCAATATTCTGCTAAAAATGAAGTGATGGTTGATTTTTTAATTTCTTTGGATTCACTCATTCGAGCTTGCAATTCGTCGTTGAATTGCTTTTCCATGGATTTCGCCAGTTCTTGTTCTAAAACCCCTTCTTGCATTAATTTGTCCACGTATATTTTACGAGGGTCAGGGTGGTTTGCAATAGCTTTGTATAAAATCGGTTGTGTATACCTTGGTTCATCACCTTCGTTATGACCATGTTTACGATAGCACAGCAAATCAATGAACACGTCCTTTTGATACTTTTGACGGTATTCCATTGCCATGTTTATGACATGAGATACAGCTTCTGCATCGTCTCCATTTACATGAAAAACAGGACTTAACGTGACCTTGGCAATATCAGTACAATAGGTGCTTGATCGAGCGTCAACATAGTCTGTAGTGAAACCAATTTGATTGTTAATAGCAATGTGCAAAGTTCCTCCGGTTTTGTAACCTTTAAGTTGGGCCATTTGCACGACTTCGTACACGATACCTTGTCCAGCAAGGGCAGCATCACCATGTATTAGTATAGGGCAAACCGTAGATGCATCTTTTTTGTAATGCTTATCTAGCTTTGCTCTAGCGATACCTAATACAACAGGGTCAACAGCCTCTAAGTGACTCGGGTTAGGAGCTAACGTCATTTTAACGTCTTTAGCACTGTCAGTCTTGATGGTACAAGAATATCCTAAATGGTATTTTACATCGCCGTCAAAAACTGATTCGTCATCAAAATCTTTGGAATCAAAGTCGCTAAAAATTTGTTTGTAGGTTTTAAGAAAAATATTAGCAAGTACATTTAATCTTCCTCTGTGAGCCATTCCAAAAATGAACTCTTTAATTCCTAAATCAGCTCCGGTTTCAATAACTGAATCTAAGGCCGGAATTAAACTTTCAGCTCCTTGAAGTGAAAATCGTTTTTGACCAACATATTTTTTATCCAAAAACTGTTCAAATACTACAGCTTGGTTCAGTTTTTTTAATATTTGTTGCTTTTGAGAAATTGAGAAATTAGTGACGTTTTTGTTGCTTTCAATTTTCGATCTCAACCATTCAACCTCCTCAGGCTTACGAATGTACATGTATTCAACACCAACTGAGGCACAGTAAGTAGCTTCCATGTGAGCCACAATGTCTTTTAATTTAGCATCCCCAATTCCAATTTGAGACCCTGCATGGAAAACAGTTTCTAGATCCTCTTTTCCTAGTTCAAAGTTTTCTAATTCAAGGGTAGGGGAATACTGCCTTCTTTTCCTTACCGGGTTGGTTTTAGTAAATAGATGACCACGTTTACGATAAGCTGCAATCAATTTTAGGACATTGAATTCCTTGACTACATTGTCAGGGATTTCAGAATCGTAATTAGCTTTTGCAAAATCAAAACCTTTAAAAAATTGATTCCAGCTTTCGTCTACCGACTCTGGGTTGTTCAAAAACTGTTGGTATAAGTTTTCAATTGCTGCAACCTCTGAGTTGCCTACGAATGTAAATTTATCCATGCTTAGGATTAGTTTCAGTTGGGCTACAAATCTAATGTATAAATGTCGTAATTAAAGAAACATTTTACAACAATGTTCGTATTTGTTTTGATGAAGAAAAACCGGCCTCAACTGCTTATGTATCCTTGATTCAGAGGGGAATAGGAGCTGTGTAAACCGAGCTGATTTACAAGTGTCGTTTTATTCTTTCGAGAGCTTTCTTAATTACCTCTTTGTTGGCACATAAACTTGCTCGAATGTAACGGTCTCCTTTGGATCCAAATATAAAACCGGGAGTGATAAAAACGTTGGCTTCGTACAGTACTTGATTCACTAAATCTTCTACATTATCAAGTTCATCACTTACTTTTCCCCATATGAACATGCCAGTGCTATTTTTATCGTAGCTTACTTTTAAATAGTCAAAAATTTCCCCAATGAGGTTTTTTCGTTCCTGGTAAATGTTGTTTTGTTTTTTGTGCCAATCCTCTGTGTTGTCAAAAGCTTTTATGGCTGCATTTTGCAATGCTAAAAACATGCCGCTGTCCATGTTGCTTTTCACCTTTAATACAGTATTTAAATAGCGTGAGTCTCCTGCTAACCAACCAATTCTCCATCCAGCCATGTTGTGCGATTTACTCAACGAATTAAGTTCTATACATACTTCTTTTGCTCCTTTCAATTGGAAAATACTGAATGGGTTATCGTTTAATATCAGGGAGTAAGGGTTGTCGTTGATGATTAAAAAACGATGCTCTTTTGCCAAAGAAATAAGTTCGTTTAAAATACCTACATCTGCATGTGATCCAGTTGGCATGTTAGGAAAATTGATCCACATCAATTTCACCTTGCTTAAATCCTTTTGCTTTAGTGACTGAATGTTGATGTTCCACCCCAAATTTTCGTCAAGCTCGTAATTTTCAATGTCTGCTTCCAGTAAGTTGCTTACTGAAGAATAACTAGGGTAACCTGGGTTAGGGACTAACACCTTGTCACCTTTGTTCAAAAATGCCATAGAAATATGCATGATGCCTTCCTTTGAGCCCATTAAAGGTAAAATTTCATTATCCGGACTAAGGGTGGTACTGTATGTTTTTAATGACCAGTTTGCAATAGATTCCCTAAGTGCCGGTATCCCAGTATAGCTCTGGTAGCCATGGGATTCAGTTTGTTTTGCAGTGTAACACAGGGCTTCAATACTTTGGGTAGAGGGTGCAAGGTCAGGGCTGCCAATGCCTAAATTAATGATGTCTTTTCCTTGTGCATTTAAGCTCCTTATCTCTTTGAGTTTTTTTGAGAAATAATATTCTTGGACATTGTTTAGGCGATTTGCAGGAGAAATTATCATGTTCAAATAGTGTCTTGTAATAATATGGTTTCAAAAGTAATTAAACTGTATGAATTCGTTTGATGTTTCTGATGTCTTGAATTTCAAAAAGTTTTTTAATCAATTCGTCTAAGTAATGAGTGTTTTGAATGTATAACATGATTTTACCGTTGAATATTCCTGATTCACTGTCAAAGGTCAAGGATTTCATGTTAATTTTTTCTTCGTGTGAAATTAAACTGACAATTGTTCCTAGCAGGCCCTTGTTGTCCGTACCTGTAAAACTAATGCCTGTCAAGTATTCCTTTTCCTGCTGCACTTCCCATACAGCTTTTACTGAACGGTAGGCAAAGTTTGCTTGAAGGTGCATGGCATTTCGGCAATTAGTAGTGTGTACAACAACTCCTTTATCGTTGGTGATGAAGCCAAAAACTTCATCGCCTGGAATGGGATTGCAACATACTGATAAAGTGTAATCGATACCTAAATTTTCGTCACCTAGTTTTAATATTTTCTTATGGTATTCTTTAGCTAAAGCATCTGCCGACTGTCTGTTTTTTTCATCCTCAATGTGCTTTTGTCGTTCGTCAAGGTATTTTTTAATACTATGTCGATCAATTTTTTTGAGTGCAATGCTATAAAACAACTCTTTCTCCGTGCCAGTTTTGTAATGAGCAACTAATTCCTCTAATAATAGTTTATCGTCTTCCAGTTTAAGCTGTGCTATGATTCTGTGGTATAAATCCTTACCGAGTTTAATTGTTATTCTTTTGTTCTTTTTTAAAGAGCTTTTAATAATGTGTTTGGACTTTGTTGTTTTTGCAATGTTTAACCAGTCTTCTTTTGGGGTTTGCTTAATGGAGTTCAATATTTCAATTTGATCCCCATTAGTCACCACGTGACTTAATGGAACTAAGGTATGGCTGATTTTAGCTCCTATGCATTGGTCGCCCAATTTTGAATGAACTTCGTATGCAAAGTCAAGCACAGTAGCGCCTTTGGGTAGGTTTTTTATGTCTCCTGCTGGAGTAAAAACAAATATTTCTTCCGAAAACAGGTTCATTTTTAAATCGTCAATGAAATCGACGGTTTGGTCTTGAGTGTTTTCTAAGGTGTGTCTAATTTTTGCAATCCACTGATCAAGTTTACTGTCTGCGGAATCTAATCCTTTGTATTTCCAATGGGCAGCTAAACCTTTTTCCGCGATGTCATCCATGCGTTTGGTTCGCAATTGCACTTCCACCCATTTTCCATCTGGACCCATTACAGTTGTGTGGAGTGCTTCGTATCCGTTGGCTTTAGGGATGGAAATCCAGTCACGAAGCCTGTTTGGGTTAGCTTTATATAGATTAGTAACAAGTGAGTATACTCCCCAGCACTCACCTTGTTCAGACTTTTCTTCGCTGTCAACTATGATGCGAATAGCAAAAACATCGTACACCTCTTCAAAGGGGATGTTTTTATTTTTCATTTTTCTCGATATCGAATATATGCTTTTAGGCCTTCCTTTGATTACATATTTGTGATCAGTAGCATCAAGAGCTTCAATGATTGGTTTGGTGAATTTGTTGATGTACTTCGTGAGTTTTCTCTTTGAGTCCTGAAGTTTTTGCTGAATTTCTTTGTAAAGATCCGGCTCTGTGTAGCTAAAGGCCAAATCTTCTAGTTCAGTTTTGATTGCGTTTAAACCAAGACGGTGAGCCAGTGGACCGTATAAAAACAAAGTTTCATATGATGTTTTTACTTGGTTTTGTCTTGGCATGGACTGCATTGTCCTCATGTTATGCAGCCGGTCTGCTAGTTTCACCAAAATAACCCTGGCGTCTTCCGAGAGCGTCAGCATCATTTTTTTAAAGTTTTCTCCCTGGATAGAGTAGTTTGGATCGGAATGGTCCACCACGCCGTCTATTTTTGTTAATCCATCAATTATTTGCCTGACCTTAGGGCCAAACATTTTTTCTACATCATTAAGAGTCAAATCAGTATCCTCTACCGTATCATGAAGCAGAGCACATACGATGGAGGTGGTGCCCAAACAAATTTCTTCAGCGACGATTTGAGCAACAGCGATAGGGTGGTAGATATAGGGCTCTCCAGATTTTCGACGCATGTGTTGATGCTTGTCAACAGCAACTTCAAATGCTTTTCGGATCATTTTTTTGTCCAGGTTATCCTGAGACTTTTTGGCTTCCCGCAAAAGCTTTCGATATCTTTTTAATATTTCCTTTCTTTCCGCTTCTAAATCAATTTTCATGCTTAGTTTCTTCGCTGAATGTTTTTGGACATGGCCATCATGTAACCTAAATGTAAGCTTTCGTGTATGTTATTAAATGAGATTACTTCTTCAATGGAATTTAAGGTAATTCCAAAACTAGTTTTATAAGGGGAGTAGTCGTTGAAAATCCCTTTTTCGTAATCGTTTTTTAACTGTGATACTGTTGAAGTCAGTAAGTTTTTTAACTCATTTATATCTGTGTTTTTTTCTGTGCTAGCCTTCGTGCCTTTTTTGTACATGTCTGCTAATTCATCTGAAATATGCATCTCTAAACCACTTAATTTATAAGCTAACAATTGCAATGTAACTACACAATGTGCTGCATTCCAAATTAAAGAGTTGCTGAACCCATCAGGGATAATTGTCACATTATCAGAGTGTTTTTCAAGTTGAACTATTGTGTTTTTCCTTATTTGTAACAAATTTTTAAATGCAGTACTAGTTTTCATCGCTCATTTTATCAAAGTTAATTACTACTTTCTTGAACTTTTTTGTCCTCCAATTAAACATGTTATTGGCCTTGATTATTCTAGCTACAATAGGTGGTACCATTTTTTCCCATTCCTTGTCGTTGTCTTTGATTTTATTCAAAACTTTGTTCGAGAAAATATGTAAGATATCCTTGTCGTAGTTTTCATAATCAACAATCATTTTGTTGTCAATTAAATGCTGATACAAAGATTCTAAGTGTTTTGGAACAATCATGTTTTTACTGTTGATTATTTCCAAACCAAATTTGTAGGGATATAAGTATAGGCGTACATCCCTGTGAAATAGTAGTCCAAATGATTCAAGTAAGCCACCGCTAAGGTTTTTGTAATATTTTTCGTTAAATACATTGATCATGGAGTTAGCTCCAAGGATTAAAGCTATCTGCGCTCCGGTGTTGTATCTGGTTAAATACTGCACTAACTTATAATACTCTTGAAAGTTTGATATTAGCACCGTTTGACCCAAAGATGTTAAAATGTCAATTCTATCAAGGAAGTCACTTTCTGTCAAGCCTTCTTTTCCTCCTAAATCCTTAAGAGTCAGCTCAGTAATCATGCTTATCTTATCTTTATTCTTGACTCTTTTGTCTTTTTCAAATTGTCTTAAACCATGCTTTAACATGTCTAAATGCACCTTGGTTACTGGGCGGAATCTTCCGCGTAAAGCTAAGATGTCTCTTTTGTAAAGCACCTCAGTTGGATGTATTGTTGAACCGTCTGGTTGAAACAAACAAGCGTCTGCCATCCCCGTCTTAACTAAAAATAAACTCAGTAACCTGTTGTCTACATTTTTAAAAGCAGGACCACTCATTTCAACCATGTCAATTTGCATCCTACCAGGGATTAAATTGTCATTCATGTGTTCTAGAATGGTCTTTGGGTCATGATTTAAATGATAGCATCCATACAGTAAGTTCACCCCGAGTATCCCAAGTATTTGTTGTTGCTGGATGTTTTCTCGATCAAGTAACCGTATATGAACAATTACTGTATTTGGTTCTTCTCCTGGGTTTAACTGAAATTTAACACCCATCCATCCGTGGGATTTATTCGACCTGTCATAATTAATAGTCTCCACAGTGTTGCAAATAGCAAAATACCGTTTATCAGGATTTGTTACCGCCAAACGTGTCATTAAATCATTGTACTCTTTTTTAAGCATTTGCTGCAGTCGAGCTTTGGAAACATAACGACCAGGACGCTTACCATATACGGCATCCGACATTTGCATATCGTATGCTGACAATGACTTTGCTATAGTCCCAGCAGCTCCTCCAGCTTGAAAAAACAACCTGGAAATTTCTTGCCCTGCTCCAATTTCACCAAAACTTCCAAAAATGGAACGATCAAGGTTAATTTCTAACGCTTTTTGCTGAGTATCCAATACGCTACTGATCATGATGTTTTCCTGCTTTTAATGAGTCTGTTTAACACTTACGTAAATCTAGTGAAAATGTTTTGAAAGGGGTGAAGTATCTCAATATATGAAGCGGTAAATACAATCTAATATTAAAACACTAGAATGTAATAATGATTTTAGCGCAACTTTTACGTGTTTTATACGTATAATAGCAGTAACAACTAAATTGACTTAGAGTGTATGCGTAAAATTATCTCACACATGACATTGCTTATGATGCTTATTGCATCAG
>JBLIAZ010000051.1:0-13964 GCA_047631875.1 Saprospiraceae bacterium | reverse complement strand
AGACTACCCAATGTTGTGTGGTGAGGGAGAGGACGAGTATTTAGAGTTGGACGGAAGAAGTAAGCGAAAGATCACAGTCGAAAAAAGGAAAGATCAGCAATTTGAAAGTGAAGTGTCCGTTGATAAAGTATTGAAGATAGCGGATTTAAATCACGATGGAAAAGTTGAACTTCCGGAGTTATACAATGCTATTGAGCTTTTCTTTGACGGCAATAAAGACATCAGTTTGCCTGAGCTAAGGAAGCTTATTGATCACTTCTTTGATCAGTATTAAGTCCTTAAATGTATATGTAATTCATTGATATACAGACATGTTTCCATGTGCTTGTTGTCACCTGTTAACATCATCTTGTGAAAAAGATTAAACTTTGCCCAGAAAATATCGTTTGATTAAAAGATAGATTTGCTTACAAGCTATCCAACTCGAAATAAAATTATTTTGAGTGCTTGTAAAATTATTTTTTATGAAGAGCATTCTTGTTTTTTCGTCCGTGCTATTTATTTCAATTGCGGCAATTTTTCAAACAAACAACGTAGTCATTACTTCCACGTTACCAAATTATGCTAAACCTGGTGAGACAGTAGACTTTAATATCACTGTAAGCAAAGGAAGTTTAGGTGGGTTCTCGAAACTTCAAATGGTATTTCCAGCTGGATTCGAGATAGAGGCGAGCGATGTAAAAGGAGGGACATTTTCTTTTGTTGATCAAAAATTGAAAATAATATGGTTGTCACTACCTGCGGATCCTAAGTTTAATGTCAGTTTCAAAGTAAAAATTAAATTGGGAACGAAGGGTAGCTTTCCATTGGAAGGTCAATTCAGCTATATACAAGATGGAGTCAGAACAGATGCTATATACAAGACAAACATTTTTATAGCTGAAGATAAACCTGCAGCTGTAGCAAAGGCTGAAGCAAAGGCTGAAGCAGAAAAAGCAAGTTCAGAGCCTGTTGAAAGTACAGCGGTCGCGTCAACAGATCCTGCCGTTTCAACAGTTAATTTTGAATTTATTCGAAGCATTGCAAATTTAAAATTGAAACCTTCAGAAAGTACAACTGTTAAATTGGATGTATTAAAAAAGGGAATATCGGGGTTTGGTAAAATTACAGAGATTATTCCAGAGGGATTTACAGCTGAAGAAATAGAGTCTAACGGTGCCATTTTTAGTGTATTAAGCAATGAGGTACGGTTTTTATGGATGACTTTACCTGCAAGTGATTCCTTTGAAGTTTCATATAAACTGGTTGCAAGTGATACAGAAGGAGAACGTTCAATTAAGGGTTCTTTCTCTTATGTAGAAGACACTAAGACAAGATTGAATAGTACATCAGCCACTATATTTAGTGTCACGAAAGTTGAGGACGTAATTGCTAGTGGAGCACCTGAGTCTACAACAACTACTGAAACCCCTGCTGTCAATAAGGAGGATACTATCAGCCAAACGTCCACTACAACAACGGCTAGTGCTGAGGAAACTACACCACCAGAGAACTCCACTGAAGCTACTGCCACAAACGAAGGAAGTACATCACCCGCTACTGAAGAAACGGCAACTTCAGAGCTTGCATCAACAAACTCTCTTACTGAAGAAACTGTAGAAGCAACGAGCTCAACAGAAACAGCATCCTCTACAGGTGATGTTTCGTACAGGGTTCAAATATGCGCTACTAGAAAAGCAGTGGACAAACAGCATTTTGTAACCAACAACGCTGTAAATGAAACCATTTATGCAGACATGCACGATGGTTGGCACAAATTCACAGTTGGTGCGTTTGGTGTTTATGGTGAGGCTAGAAACCACAGAGAAGATGTAAAAGAATCAAACAAGATTACTGGGCCTTTCGTAACGGCCTACAATGCTGGTGACAGAATCACAGTCCAAGAAGCATTGATGATCAGTAAGCAACAATGGATACCGTAAACATCGGTAATTAGTTAGCGAATAACTAGAAGTGAAGGAGTAAAATTAAAATTTACGAAACACTTAACTTTCGTAAATCCTGACTGCTCATTTTATTTCTTTCTCATAAAAATGCTAATAGGAACTCCAGAGAAATCAAAGTGTTCCCTGATTTTATTTTCTAAAAACCTTTTGTAAGATTCCTTCACGTGGTCAGGATAGTTGCAATAAAAAGCAAATGCTGGTGTGTGTGTTGGGATTTGAGTAATGTACTTGATTCTAATGTACTTGTTCCTGTGTGACGGTGGAGGAGTTGCTTCAATATACGGAAGTAAGACTTCATTTAACTTTGAAGTACTAACCCTGCCAACTCTCCTTTGATGTACTTCTAGAGCCATTTCTAAGCTTTTCAAAATACGTTGCTTGTCCACAGCTGAGGTAAACACAATAGGCACGTCACTGAAAGGTGCAATTCTTTCTTTGATTTTTGCTGTATAATCGTTGATCGTATTACTGTCTTTTTCAACCAGATCCCATTTGTTCACCATGATGATGATGCCTTTCCTAGCCTTTATGATGAGAGACAATATATTTAAATCTTGTGCTTCCATTCCCATGGTTGCATCAATCATGAGCATACACACATCACTTTCCTCAATGGCTTTGAAGGTCCTAAGAACCGAATAAAACTCTAAGTCTTTGACTTTGCTCTTTTTACGAATTCCTGCAGTGTCCACTAAAATAAAGTCATGGCCAAAAGCTTTGTACCGCGTGTCAAGTGAATCCCTAGTGGTGCCAGATATGTCTGTCACGATATTTCTGTCTTGATTTAAAAAGACATTAACTACTGAGGATTTACCTACGTTAGGACGACCTACAACAGATATTTTAGGAATCCCTTCGTTGTCTTCCAGTTCAACCTTATCAAAACAATCCACTACGGCGTCCAGTAAGTCACCTGTGCCACTTCCGTTGGAGGATGAAGTGCAAAATACTTCTCCTAATCCGAAGGAATAAAATTCACCAGCATCTCCAATTAAGCTTGGGTTGTCCACTTTGTTGGCGACTACGAATATTTTTTTCTTACTTTTTCGTAATATGGTTGCTAAGTCAGCGTCTAAATCAGTGATTCCTGTATTCACATCTACTAAAAAAAGAATGACAGAACATTCCTCAAGAGCAATGCCAACCTGTTTTCTGATCTCTTTGTTAAATATGTCCTCGTTGTCTGAAACATATCCACCCGTGTCAATGACCATGAAATCATGACCATTCCATTCTGACCTACCATAGTGGCGGTCCCTGGTTACACCAGCTGTTTCGTCTACAATGGCTTTTGTTGATTCTGTTAACCTGTTAAATAAAGTAGATTTTCCTACGTTTGGTCTTCCGACTATAGCGACAATGTTTGCCATGGTTTAATGCTTTTCCTTTTTTTGTTTAAAATTTGGTATTATAAATACCCCATTTTTTTTAATTTTTTCTCGTCTGACCTCCAGTCTTTACTTACTTTCACGAACAAGTCTAAAAATACTTTTTTATCAAAGTAGGCTTCTAAGTCCTTCCTCGCTTCGGTTCCAGTTCTTTTTAAAGCATCTCCTTTATGCCCTATAATAATCCCTTTTTGTGATTCACGTGACACGTATATGATTGCCCTGATCTTGTATAATTTCTTTTCTTTTTTAAATTCTTCTACCTCCACTTCCACACTGTATGGTATTTCTTTCTTGTAAAATTGTAAAATCTTTTCACGAATAATTTCACTTGTAAAAAACCTTTCAGGCCTATCCGTTAAGGTGTCTTTGTCATAGTATTTAGGCCCTTCGGGTAATTTTTTTAATATCCATTCTTGAATAAAACTGATGTTTGCATTACGTAATGCTGAGATTGGTAATATGGATATGCCATCTACTTTTCCTGACCAAAACTCTACCAATTCTTCCACCCTTTCCGGAGTTACTAAATCGATTTTATTGAGGATTAATAATGTTGGCTTTTCAGATTTTATGACTTTTTGAAATACTTCTTCGTTGTTAACGGAATCTTCAAACACATCTGTAACTAGGAGAAATACATCAGCATCTACTAAAGCAGAGTTGACAGACTTCATCATTCCTTCTTGTAATTTATAAGAAGGTTCAAGAACACCAGGGGTGTCGGAATATACAATTTGGTGATTGTCAGTATTAACAATTCCTAAAATTCTGTGACGAGTAGTTTGTGCTTTGGAAGTAATGATGGACATTCGCTCTCCCACCAATTTGTTCATCAAAGTACTTTTGCCCACATTTGGACTTCCGATGATATTTACAAAACCTGATTTGTGCTTTTCTGCCATAAGTAATTGAGCTTTAAATTAAAGCGAGTGCAAAGATACTCACAAAAACGATAACCTCAGTTCGATTCTAAATTGTTTTACATAATTACATTCACCTCTAAAGTAATATTAGTCATGTATTATTTGTTTGATCTTAAAATTGGAACTACATTTGCATCCACATCGCGGGGTGGAGCAGTTGGTAGCTCGTCGGGCTCATAACCCGAAGGTCGCAAGTTCGAGTCTTGTCCCCGCAACAACGAAAAGCCTGAATCTGTAAGATTCGGGCTTTTTTTATATCCCAATGAGTCCAAATGCAATTTGAGCGAAATTTGGATATGAAAAAAGCCGAGGTGACCGAAGGGAGGCAGGCTTGTAGTTGTTATGCTTCCCCCTTGAAGACAGACGACCGCAGGGAAGTCAATCTTGTCCCCGCAACTACAGAAGACCTAGTCATTGACTGGGTCTTTTTTGTTTTGTAAGGTCTTGTTACTATTGAAAATGATAGAAAGAGTTAGGTTCGATGTTAAATCAAATTAGGTTCCAGTCCTGTCTATATCGAATCTAAAAGTTGAATCCCCATATCACGAATCAACATAGTTTCTTCATGATAACATGATACATTTGACAAGATTACAATACCATTGCTTTTTTTCTCATCAATCATTAGTATCGAAGAATGCCCTCTGGTTCCTCCACTATGTAAATGATATCCGTTTGATTTCAAAATTCCCCATCCTATAGCCCAATCAAAGTAATCTTCTCCCGAGTACGTCTTTTGCCTGGTATACCTTAAGTATTCATCATTTTTAAAATTTTCTAAAACAAATCTGGAAAGTTCCTGTACATTAGCAAGCACTCCTCCAGTTGGGTCATCCATTTCAGCAAAACCCCAAGGGAGAACGGGTTCTCCTTTACTATTTTGTCCACCAATGATTACACCATTTATTGAATTACGATTGTAAGTGCTTGTTGGCATATTATACACAGAGAAAACGTAAAAATCAACCAATTCTCTAAAACTCTTCTTTTCTATTAACCCCAATACGTAGCCCAGAATAGCCATGCCAATGTTAGAATATGACCATTTCCCTATTTTATCTTCATTGACAGTTAGTTCGTTTTGCAGGTAATTGAGGAAGTCTTGCTTTTTGAAATAAACAAATGGGTTTTCACTTTTTTCGTCAAATTCAATACTTTCAGGTTCAGGGGGTAGTCCACTGGTGTGATTAGCTAAAGATTTGAAAGTCAATTTTTCACCATTATTCACTGATACATCTAGAAATGGATTTATTTCATCGTCAAGTGATATTCCATGTTTGGCAAGTACATTAACTAAAATGGTAGCTGTGAACAGTTTGGTAATAGAGCCAATTTCGAAGTAAGAATCTTTATTAGCAATAGTTTTAATGGAGTTGTTTGTTAGCCTTACTCCATGATACTTCGTTTGCTCGCTATTGACTAATGCAATAGCAAGCTCAGTTCCATCTGGAAATCTCTTCAGAGTTTGCGAAATTATTTGTGTTTGGTTCCCTGTGATTTGTTGCATCATTTCTAAAAGATGAAGATACAGACTTTCAAATTAGGTTCGATATTTCAGTCATCCCCGCAACTAAAAAGCCTTTCAGAAATGGAAGGCTTTTTTTATGTCCAATTGAATCTGAGTTTGCTCAAGTGAAAATGGGAGAAAAAATAGACTAGATGACTATAGGTAATCAGGATTTGTAGTTGTTATGCTTCCTCTTTGAAGGCAGACGACCGAAGGAAGTCAGTCGAGGAGGAACGACGAACAACCGAGGATGAAATCCGAACAAGTGCATACCACTAAAATACAGAAGTTAGTAAACAAGTGAATACCATTGATAAATTAATATAATGATGAACAATCTTGTCAGAAGTGTTTGCCCGTTAAAATAACGGCTCTCCACATTAAAAAAAAGCTAATTGTTCTCTAAAAATCTTTTCCAAACGGTGTATCAGATAGTTTTTTCTTCAGTTTATTTACTTTTTTCAGTATAGGATCCCCAAAAATCATGTTTAGTGAGACTCTGAAATAGGGGGATGTGTTTCTGTCCAAGTTTTCTTTAGGGCTATCTGTTGCCGTCAAACTGGTCCTGTTCGTGAGTATTCCCATTTCGGCTTGTAAGACAAAGCTGTGATTCAATTTTATTTTTGATTGTGTACTAAGTTTTAAACCGGAGGTATTAACATCAATCCTATCCAGTAGGCTTGATGTTAGTAAATTGTTGTTGTGCACTCCAGTTCTAAAACCATACACTGAGCAAACAATGTCTTGCTTAAACCTTTTGTTAACTTTCACTGACAATTTTACTTGGACAGGAAGTAATCCAACAATAGACCATCTTTTTGATATAGGATACATTCCTCCCAACAAGGGTAATGGAATTATGCGTCCTCCCACATAACCAAGGTATCCACCATAAAGTACTATTTTGTTTTTGCCGTAAATTCTTGCTCCACCAAATGTTGTACTTACGAGGGGAACTAATCCACTGTAGTTTTGAAATTGTTCTTCGAAACGAAATTCCGCTCCATAGAATACGGCCCTTAACTTCTTGTTTTTATACTTGATTCGAATACCGAAAAGGCCTGCAGACCCTCCATAAGAAATGACTGGGGAGGTGTACTTGTTCATGTCGGTGAACCTTCTTCTAGCGTCAAACCTAAACAAATGTTGACTCACTGAACCTTGTTTTTTAAGCAACTGAAGTTTCAGCTTCGTTTTCAAGGGAATTGTTGCAGATGCTCCAGTTAATACACTGTTGAAACTCAATGAATCTGCTGAAAAAGGACTAGGAAAAAACTCGGCGTATGCATTTGTTCTTGGACCAATAAGGTTTAAATCAATAACCTGAGCATCTATTGAAAAAGTACATAATATAAGTAGAATTATGAATGTAGTTTTCATTGTGGTAGTCATTTGGAAGGTAAAATGTAAGAAGAAATATTCTTTATTTCAGTTTTTTTTTTAAAAGAAGGATTTCTTTTCTGAAGTATGAGGATAAGTAGAGAAGGTCTGAAGCCACTTTCTGCCCCCGCCTTGGTGATGTAAAATCGAGAATAAGTTCGATATTTCAATAATCCCCTCAACTACAAAGCCTTTCAGAAATGGAAGACTTTTTTTTTGGTTCTACTTTCCTTATTTAGCGGATGTTTCAGAAGTTCCTTTCAATTTCACTATTTCTTGCTCTCAGGTACCTATCTCAGGTCACTTTTAGTTGCAATTCCATGATTTCATAATCATGTTTTATTAAGAGAATTGAAAAAGTAAAATTTACTTTTTCAACTTAGGGTCCAATGCATCCCTTAGTCCTTCACCTATAAGGTTGTATGCTGTAACAGTTACAAATATGGCTAATCCAGGGAAAATCACCAGCCAGCTCGCTTCAAACTCTTCTCTGCCTAAACTTAATAAATTCCCCCAAGTGATGATGTCATCTGGGACTCCTATTCCCAAAAACGACAATCCACTCTCAATTAAAATGGCGGATGCAATTCCAAAAGCAATGGAGGTAAATACAGGAGCTAAACCATTCGGAAGTGCATGTTTGAAAATGATTCTTCGGTTACTAAATCCTAGCACCTTTGCAGTTTGAATGTATTCTAGTTCCTTTATTTTTAGCATTTCCGCACGCATGAACCTGGCAATTCCCGTCCATGAAGTCAGTCCGATAATCAGTACCAAAACAACCAAACTCCTTTCATTAATGATTGCGGCAATGGTGATAATGAGTATTAAGCTTGGCAAGGAATTCAATATTTCAATGGTCCTTGAAACAAAAGCGTCTATTGGAACGTCTACTTCCTTTTTAAGGAACTTACCTAGAGCCACCTTTTTACCTATGAAACTAAAGCCCAGAAATGAGACAATGACAATCAGTAAACTCAGTGTAAATCTCCACGTTCCCAATAGCATTCCCTCTTGAAATGCTGAACTAATTATTTGACTTCTTGATACAAATGCAACAAAAAATCCAATAAATAGACCAAAAGCTGACATCCAAAATTGCAATCGAGGAACCTTAATTTCATGGTTTCCAAAATAGCCTGCGAAAGCGCCCAAAGGAATTCCAATAAGAGCAGCAATCAACATGGAAAATATTCCAACCAGCAAGGAAACTTTTGATCCGTGGACAATTCCTGCTGCGACATCGCGTCCTAATTTATCCGTTCCCATGAAGTGCCTTAACCTAAAAGGGATTTTCTCTATTTTTCCCTCGTGGTTTTTGTACCGTTGAGGGTCAGTAGGGGAAGCGTAGTCCCTGTTGTATTTGTCAGTAAAATTTGGCGAGTAAGGCACAGGGGCCCAAATGACAAAGTCTTTGTTTTTTGTTCGCCAATCGATGTCGTTAAAATTAATGACTTCAAACCCACCGTCATCAATGTGGATAGTATCAATTTTAGCGCTGTTAAACAATGTTGAAAACGCAGGGAAATAACTGACTTCCTGGTACTTTACAAACAAGGGTTGATGGTTAGCTATAAAAGGGGAAAGTATTGCTACTACAAACAAACTTATGATGATGTAAAAAGATACATATGCGGTTCGTTTTTGTTTGAACTGCTTCCAAGCGTACTTGCCAAAACTAAAATTGTCGTCAGTTGTCATACTTAATTCTTGGATCAATTAATGCGTATAAAATGTCTGAGAACAAGTAACCAATTACGGTAAGAAAACCGGTTATGGTAAAGACTGCTACAATCATGGGAATGTCTGTTCCTACCACTGCATTGTATATTTCTGAACCCATGCCAGGGATGGAAAATATGGTTTCAAGGATCACTGAGCCACCGACTGCTGCAGGAAAAATGTTAGCAAACATGGTGATCATCGGTAACATTGCGTTTTTTAAAGCGTGTTTGGTGAGAACAGTATATTCTGAAAGTCCTTTTGCGCGCGCAGTTCTAATGTAGTCCTGACCAAGTACGTCAAGTATACTTACTTTCATGATTCTGCTAGTAAAAGCAAAAGAGCTGTAAGTATAAGTGATAATTGGTAGCACAAAATAAGGACTTTGATGCACTAGCTTTTTCCAAAAAGACCAACTTTCTTCAAAAATAGCTGGATCATTTACTCCTCCAGTTGGAAACCACATGAAGTGATCGGGATTGGCAAAATAGTACAGTAACCATGTGCCTACAAAAAAGCTAGGGAGGGAAAAAAGCATGAATATGATAACTGAGGACACATTGTCAAACAAACTGTCAGCTTTGTATGCAGCATAAATACCGAGAGGAATACTGATGACATACGCCATGACTATGGATATAACCACAAGCACAAAAGAATAAAGGAAAGTTTGTTTAATTTTTTTAATCACTGGTTGATTGTCCGCATAGGAATTTCCGAAATCACCCCTTATAACTCCTTTTCTGTTTCTGACTTTTCCGGTAAATAAGTCTCCTAAAATCCAAATGTGATACTGGTTATTAAAACCGTTTAATTGTAAAGTTGGTAGGTAGTTTAACCACGTTTTACTGTTGTTTTCTATAGAGGCGAAGCTGGTTTTAAGTTTGTAGAAACTTTCAGAAAGTTCTTTTTTATTTATGTGATTGGCTCCCGTAATCAATTCGAAAATTTTGTTTTGAATGATGCTTTTTTCACTTGTTTCAAGTAAGGATATAGTAGAGAATCTCAAATTGGCAATAGTTTCCGAGGAGGAACTGTCTTGTTTGATGCTGTTTATTTGTTGAAGACATGTTTGCGTTTGTAAGTGGTACGTTTGAATGTCCTCCCAATTTCCATACTGACGGGTCAAAGAGGTTAAGCTTTCCCTTTGTGCTTTGCTTGAAATGTTATTTAAAGTATCACAATCAGCCCAGGTTTTAACCGAAAAATAAAACACAGGTAAGTTCAATCCTAAACGTTCACGGATCTCGTTTTTTATTTTTTCGGTAGCGGATGATTCTGAATTGGTATTTCCCTCGGCGGTAGCCGAACGTGCCAATTGTTCCACAGGATCAGCGGGAGAGTTAATGCTAATGATGAACGCCAACAGAGATATAGCTACTAAAGTAGGAATGAATATCAAAAATCGACGGACAATGTATTTTAACATCAAATAAATTTAAACATTGAAAGCTTTGTCCAAGCCTGCACAAATAACTTTAGCTGCTTTAGCTAAATTATCTGTGGAATGAGCTGAGCTGATGAAGCCTACTTCGTATCCTGATGGTCCAAAATAAACACCATTTGCTAACAAAAAAGCATGAAGCGTTTTAAACATACTCATTTTACTTGCATCAATTTCATCGGCATTCCGTACTTTTTCCATGGTTGAAAATGAAATCCAAAAAATTGAACCAATGTCAAAAATTTTGGCTGCGTACGATTTAACGTCGATGTGATCTTGAATGATTTTAGTGAAATTAACTGTTTTTTCACGTTGACTTTCGTAAAATCCGTCTTCCAACAAAGTGCTTAATTGTGCTACTCCAGCAGCCATGGCTACAGGATTCCCTGATAAAGTTCCAGCTTGGTAAACGTTTCCTTCAGGAGCAATGTGACTCATGATTTCAGTACTTGCACCATAAGCTCCAACAGGCATTCCTCCTCCTATTATTTTTCCGTACGTGACAATGTCTGGAGCTAGGTTGTATAATCCTGCAGCACCTTCAAAACCTACTCGGAATCCTGAAATTACTTCATCAAATATGATTAATGCGCCATTTTCATGGGCGAGGTCAATCATGAATTTTAAGTATTCTAAATCTTGCAATAACAGTCCGTTGTTTGCTGGGATTGGTTCTAATATTATACAAGAAATTTCGTTCTTGAATTTGTGAAAAGCTTCGGTCAAAGCGGTTTTGTCATTCAAAGGAAGTACAATGGTTTCTTTTGCGAATCCTTCAGGAACCCCTGCGGATGAACTTGCTCCAAAAGTAATTAATCCACTTCCTGCTTTGACTAGTAAATGGTCGGCATGACCGTGGTAACAACCTTCAAATTTGATGAATTTATCACGTCCTGTGTATCCTCTAGCTAGCCTGATAGCAGACATGACGGCCTCCGTTCCAGAACTTACAAACCTTAATTTTTCTAGGAACCTGTTGTTGTCCAGTATTAATTTTGCCAATTGATTTTCTTGGATAGTTGGTGCGCCAAAAGTCAGTCCGTCTTGAACTGTATCCACTACAGCTTTTTTAATGTCCTCGTTGTTGTGACCTAAAATAAGAGGCCCCCATGACGCACAAAAATCAATGTATTCATTACCATCTGCATCCCATACTAGGTCCTTGTCTCCTTTAGTAATAAAAAGTGGTGTGCCGTCCACACTTTTGAAAGCCCTTACTGGTGAATTCACTCCACCTGGGAAATACTGTGAGGATTCTTTGTATAATTCTTCTGATTTAGTTCTTTGCATGCTGCTATTGTTGAGCGTATTGTAAAATTGGGTTCACTTGTTTTTCTATACCAATCGTGGTTTCACCCATGTGACCAGCATAAACAGTATAATCGTCCGGTAATTTAAAAAGCTTACCTATGATGCTGTGGGCTAAATCCTCGATGTTTCCACCTGGCAAGTCAACTCTGCCGTAACTTTGCTGAAAAAGCACATCACCGTTTATTACATCCTTAGTTTCGTGGTTGATTAAAGCAATGTGTCCTGGAGAATGTCCAGGTACAAACAACACATCTAATTCGAAATTTCCACATTTAATTTTGTCACCCTCACTGATAAATTTTGTTATTTCAGGAGAAGGAGCGCAATGAATTCCATATTGCTCACCCCACTTTGGAGAGCCTGTTAAAATTGGTATTTCCAATTCGTGAGCCTCTAATTCCAAATCGTATTTTTTTGCCACAAAGCCATTGCCTAGTATGTGGTCTATGTGGCAATGTGTGTTGATTAACTTTATAGGTGTTAATCCTTCGCTTTCAATGAATGCACTTAAGATAGTTTCCTCGGGATTGGTTTCGCAACCAGGATCAATGATGATGCACTCTTTGCTGTCATCATAAAGAACATAAGTGTTTTCCTGAAAAGGATTAAAAGTAAACTTTTTGATTTTCATGCGTGAACATTATTTTGTCCGAATTTAACCATTATCCTCAAATCAGTAACGCTTTTCGCTTGCGCTTTTTCAACAGTTATCTGATCGGGGGAATTTACAGTTTAACTCAGCGCCTTATTAAGTACTGTTGATACGTCCTTGGAGTGTTCAATTTTTAACGCGAACTCATGTGCTTTCTCACTCATTTTGTTCCAGGTGCGTTGGATGATCTTTATTAATTTTTCCTCTTCGTAGTCTGTAGCAAAGTCCTCCAAGTAGTATTCTATGAACACCAAACAAGCGATGTCTTCCAAGAGTTGACTGTTGGCGTTGTTTTTTAAATCATTTTTTGCCACCATTTCTTTGACTAATTCAATTTCTCGAGGTGAGTAATCACATTGTTCCATGAGCTCTGCTGCTTTGTTTGCTTGGTATTCGTACAAAGCGATTCTCCATTGGTAATATCCTTTTTTATCCCTTGAATACGAATCCCTTACAATGCCCCATCTGTTTAAGTGTTGACATTTGGCCCCGATTTCCTGCAATTCATCAGCTTCAGGATGAAATTTTATAAGCCATTCTGACATCCTATCAGAATAGAATAGTTCTTTTGAACCTTCTTTCCCATTGACAATTTCTTTGTTTGGGTCGGTTCTATGAACATCATCAATTAATTGGAAAATTTTATTTTTTTTCATGAAGGTAAATGTATGGATTTTGTGGCGGTTAACATTTCTCTCTTGCCAGGTGGACCATCTGTTTTAGCGATTGTAAAACCCACTGACTTCAAAGTTCTTTTAACTTGTCCTTGGCAGCAGTAAGTTACGAGCAAGGCTTTGTTATTCATTTGCTTGAATATTTTTTCAAAAACTTCTTTAGACCACATTTCGCTCTGCTTATTTGGAGCAAAAGCGTCAAAATAGACTAAATCAAATTGCCCCATTAATTCGTCCTCGATTAAATCAAATTGTAGTTTTTTCAAGCTGAAATTAGCATTGATTTCATTTTCAACTTCCCAAGGGCAATCGTGTAATTGTTTAAATTCAGACTGCAAATTCAATTGCTTTCCATGGTTTATTTCCGCAAGCTCTTCTGTTGTAATTGGATGTTTTTCTAAACCTGTATAATGAACGTTTATACCGTGATCCATACTTTTTTGTAAGGTCAACAAGGCATTCAGTCCTGTGCCAAACCCGACTTCTAAAATTCGCAAAGGGTTCAGGTGTTTTCTTTCCGCTAACCCTTTTTTTATGAACACATGCAAAGCCTCATTTACTGCTCCAAAAGTCGAGTGGTAAGTTTCATCCAATTCAGGAACATAAAGGGACGAAGACCCATCGTCGGTGGTGATGATTTTACGTTTCATAAGGTAAAGTTAATGATCAGTAATTATTTATAGTGTACAAGCCAAGGTTTTTCGTTATTCTGTTTGAAGAAAGTATTGAGTGTCTTATCTTTGCGACCCCTTTTAGTTTTAAATTAGCTTTTGAAAAAGCTAAAAAGCAGGAGGTAATTTAAAAGTAAAATTCGATGAAAGTTTTAAAGTTTGGTGGTACTTCGGTAGGTTCAGCGGAAAGAATGAAGCAAGTAGCAAAATTGGTTGCGGATGATTCCCGTAAAATTGTGGTTTTGTCTGCAGTTTCAGGAACGACTAATAGCCTTGTTGCAATTGGGGAACAGTTCGGGAAGGACAACAAGTCCGATGCAAGAAAAATGATTGAGGAGTTGGA
>JBLIAZ010000050.1:0-13974 GCA_047631875.1 Saprospiraceae bacterium | reverse complement strand
AAGGAATCGCCCTGGTAGTTTTTCCAAGAATGCTCTTTTTAACAATCACCAACGTAGTTCCTGCTGGTCCAATGTTTTTTTGAGCTCCAGCGTATACTAAGTCAAAATCCGAAACTTTTATTTTTTTACTGAATATATCAGATGACATGTCTACAACCAAAGGAACTTGCACCTCTGGATATTTCTTAAACTGCGTCCCACAGATTGTATTGTTAGAAGTAAAATGCAAATACGCCACATCTTTATTCACTACAATATTTTTAGGAATATAATTGAAGTTCTTGTCTTTTGAACTAGCTACTACCTCAACCTCACCAAACATTTTTGCTTCCTTGATAGCTTTTGATGCCCAAGTGCCGGTATTGACGTATGCGGATTTACCATTAATAGGTAGTAAATTTTGAACCACCATAGAAAACTGTAAACTAGCTCCACCTTGTAAAAACAATATTGCATATTCATCAGGAACACCCAATATTTCTTTGACCAAAGCAACTGCCTTGTCCATTACCTCCAGAAAATCCTTACTTCGGTGTGATATTTCTAGGATTGACAATCCAGAATTATTGAATTCAACAACAGCTACCGCAGCTTTTTCCATCACCTCCTTAGGTAAAATACAAGGACCCGCGCTAAAATTGTGAACTTTCATTATAAATGCAAATGCTGAATTATTTTCCTGAACGACTCATCGCTTTTAAAGATGCAGCGACAATAGCTTCTGGAGTTAACCCGTATTTCTCCATTAATTGATCCGGAGTTCCACTTTCACCAAAACTGTCCTGCACAGCTACAAATTCAATTGGTGCAGGTGTATTCAAAGCCAATAAGCTTGCGATACTTTCTCCTAAACCTCCTGCTAGTTGATGCTCCTCCGCAACCACTGCACACTTGGTCTTACCGACACTTTTCAAAATAGCTTTATCATCCAAAGGCTTTATAGTATGAATGTTAATGATTTCCACATCAACACCTTGCTCTGCTAAAATTTCACCTGCTTGAATCGCTTTCCAAACCATGTGACCCGTGGCAAAAATTGATACATCTGCTCCCTCGTTTAACATCAATGCTTTACCAATGATGAACTCTTCGTTTTCAGGAATAAAAATAGGCACCACTGGACGACCAAACCTTAAATAAACGGGGCCTTCATGATTTGCTATCGCTATGGTTGCTGCTTTAGTTTGGTTGTAATCACAAGTATTGATTACAGTCATTCCTGGCAACATTTTCATCAAGCCAACATCCTCCAATATTTGATGTGTTGCACCATCTTCACCCAAAGTTAACCCAGCGTGTGAAGCACAAATTTTCACGTTTTTATTAGAGTAAGCTATCGATTGTCTTATTTGATCGTACACCCTCCCTGTAGCAAAATTAGCAAAAGTTCCAGTAAAAGGAATTTTACCACCAATGGCCAAACCTGCTGCTATTCCAACCATGTTTGCCTCAGCAATACCAATTTGGAAAAATCTTTCAGGAAATTTATCAATAAAAGCATTCATTTTCAATGAACCTATAAGGTCAGCACACAAAGCAACCACATTGTCATTTTGCTCACCTGCAATCACCAATCCGTCACCAAATCCTGACCTGGTATCCTTGTTTCCTAAAATCTCAAATTTTTTCATGCTTTTTTTGTGTTGTACGAGCTGCAAAAATATTGTTTACAAACTTATTCTTACTGATTTTCCTGATTTAATTGTGAATTCTTTTTCAACAGTTTGAAACGACCTGTCACTAAGTTTTGAACGATAAACTACTTGATAATTTCCGGGCAGTAAATCTAACATTTCCGAAGGCTGACCCACGTTTAAAGTATATATCAAGTTCAGCGAATCATTTGTTTTCACATACACCGAACCATATCCGGAAGACATGATGTTAAAAAACACCTTGCCAGCCATAGGAACTTCCAATAAATAAACCTCACTTTGACTGATTTCAACTTCCCTATATATCCTTGGTAAACTAAGTACTTCCACCTCGTAAGTTCCCACCAAATACTTTATTTCTTGTCCCGATTTTTGATGATTTAAAGTGCTGCAGTCATCCTTTAATTTAACCACAGCTGCATAACTTGTATTCTTTCTACCAGGAGTTTCAATTAACAAAGAACCTTGTGGGGTTTCAATGGAAATAATGTTGTGCTGCGCGGGTTTGATAATTACGTTTTCGATAGTTACCGGCGGAATAGTATGCACTTTAATATTGTAATGCAGCGAAGGATCAATCCCTAAAGTATCTGGCAACCCGACCCGGTTCATCGTATGTACATAATTGTATTTGACCTCATTAGTATGTTGGTCATAAAACGTCATATTCACATTTGTCTCCAACGCTTGACCATTGACATCCAACAAATTAACCTGACAAGTGGTGTTATTCAAAGCTTCAGACAGGACCAATGACAATACTGTTTTAAACTGCTCTTTGTCTTTCGCATCGTAATAATTCCCTATGCAATAAAAGTGTTTTTTATAATCCTCAATCATCCCCACTCCTATCACAAAAGGTTTCAAAAAGACATCGTTTTTTCGTAAAGCACGAGCTATTGCACAAGGGTCACCATCGCACGCTTCAATGCCATCGGTAATCAACACAATTACATTTCTACAATTTGAGCAAGGAGGGAAATCGTCTTTAGACAACTCTAGTGAACGTGCTATAGGTGTAGTCCCTTTAGGTACTACACCTTTTATCACGTGCTTAATCTCGTCAATATTATCGCTTCCAAAGGGCACCTCTAAATGAGTGTCTTCACAGTCTTGAGATCGAGAATTGATGTTTGACCTGTTACCGTAAACTCTTAGTGCTAATTCTAAGTTTTCAATTTTTTCAAGGCTGTCTAGCGCTTCTGAAAATAATTTTTGTGCGACATCAATTTTAGACTCACCGCCAAAATGACCATACATGCTTTGAGAAGCATCAAAAATAAAAAGTATCCTAGTAGTTTGAACGGTGCTACGTGAATCAACCTGAGCACTTCCTTTTAAGGCTAATGCAAAAAGAAAAATAAAAAGTAAGTTAGACAGTCGATTCATGCAATTACCTAAACAACTAACCTGCCAAATCCTTGGCTTTGAGTACCAACTAATAATCTCCTAAAGTCTCCGCGTTTTGAGTTAATGCTGTGGCTGTTTGCTCATCGCTAGGAGCTTTTCCATGCCACGCATTTCCATTCATCATGAAATCAACACCGTGCCCCATGATGGTCGTCATTAACATCAACACAGGTTTACCTTTACCTGACATTTCATTTGCTTTTTTGAATCCAGCAATCAGTTCAGTAATGTCATTGCCATTAACCTCCAATACATCCCATCCAAAAGCTTCGTACTTTCCTTTAAGGTCACCTAAAGTTAAAATATCATCACACAATCCATCGATTTGAGCATTGTTGTAGTCAATGGTAGCAATGATGTTGTCCATTTTATTGTGCGCAGCATACATGACGGCCTCCCACACTTGTCCTTCCTGTTGTTCACCATCCCCCATTAAAACATATACTTTTTTATCATCCCCAACCATCTTTTTAGTGCTAGCGACGCCAATGGCAGCAGACAATCCCTGACCTAAAGAACCTGAAGCAATTCTGATTCCTGGAAGTCCCTCATGAGTAGTTGGATGTCCTTGCAATCTTGAATTTAACTTTCTGAAAGTAGCTAATTCCGATACTGGGAAATAACCAGTTCTTGCTAACACGCTGTACCAAACTGGAGAAATATGTCCATTGGACAAAAAGAATAAGTCTTCACCTTCACCACCCATGTTAAAATTAGCGGCATTGTGTTTCATAATTTCATTGTATAAAACCACAAAATATTCTGCACAGCCCAATGATCCACCTGGGTGTCCCGAACTAACAGCATTAACCATTCTTACAATATCTCTTCGTACTTGAGAGGTAAAATCTTGTAATTCTTGTATCGTTGACATGAGTATGTTTTTGTGACAAAAGTAAAACTTTTATACTGCTCCTGTGAAGATGTTTAAAACTTTTGAAAACAATAGTTCTATTTAATTCAAAGAACATGAGTTAAACGTTCAAAGGGATGATTTAACTAAGGCTATCTGCTAAGTCAAATCATCCCTTTGATTTTTATACTTTCGAGACCGAATGTGAAAACGTTACTCCGTCAGCAATTTAAACCCTCTTCCATGCATGTTCACAATTTCGACTGTAGGATCAAACTTTAAATATTTCCGAAGTTTAGTAATGTACACATCCATTGACCTTGCGTTAAAATAGCTGTCGTCTCTCCAAATTTTATTTAACGCTACAGAACGTTCCATAACGTCATTTTTATTTTCGCACAAAAGCTTCAATAATTCAGCCTCTTTACTTGTTAACTTTTGGTCTAAATCGTTACCCACTAATAATCGCTTGTTGTAATCGAAAGTTAAACTTCCTATTTCAAAATTCGACTGACTAGTGGTGATTGGAACTTTCCCATGAGTCCTCCTTAAAATAGCGTTTACCCTAAGCAACAACTCCTCCATACTGAACGGTTTGGTCATGTAGTCATCAGCTCCTGACTCAAAACCTTCAACCTTGTCAGTCTTCAAGGACTTTGCTGTCAAAAATATAATAGGAATCAATTTGTCCAAATTTCGAATTTCTCGAGCCAAGGTAAAACCGTCTTTTATAGGCATCATGACATCCAACACGCATATATCAAATTTTCCATTTACAAAAGCTTTAGCACCTAAGTCACCGTTAACTTCAAGCTGAGTATCAAAACCTTTTGCAATTAAATATTCCTGAAGTAGTCCTCCTAAATTTTTGTCGTCTTCAACTAATAAGATCCTTCTTTTTTCACTCATGATAATTGTATTTTATGTTATGTTTTTTGGCAGACAAACAGAAAACACTGTTCCACTCCCTATTTTACTACTCACCTTTACAGTCCCCTTGTGTTTTTCAATCACAGCCTTTACATAATTTAGCCCTAAACCAAATCCTTTAACATTGTGGATGTTGCCCGTAGGCACACGGTACAACTTGTCAAATATTTTATCCAAATCATCTTTGGCAATTCCGATTCCCTCGTCTTTTACCTCTATCACCATTTCATTCTCCACATTTATTGTTCTCACCACCACATTTATTGTTTCAGAGTACTTTATTGCATTGTCAATCAAATTCCTAATGACATTGCTTAAATGAAATTTATCAGCAAAAATTTCGTCTTCCAAGGCTCCAAACTCCATCGCAATACTTCCTCCTTTTTGATTGGCGTGTACCTGCATTTTCCCCACTACCTCTTCAATTACTTCATGTATACTAACCCATTCCTTTTTTAGTTTCAACCCTCCCTTGTCCAATACGGCTGTTTGTAATACACTCTCAACGAGAGTTTCTAGCCTTTTATTTTCCTCACTGATCACATTTACAAAATGAACCATTCTTTCCCTTGTTTTTGACACCGAATCGTCATTCAAAACTTCGCAAGCTAAAGAAATCGTTGAAATAGGTGTTTTCAACTCATGGGTCATGTTGTTGATAAAATCCGTTTTAATGACTGCCATTTTCTTTTGACGAATGATGGTTGTAAAGGTTATCCAAAAAACGACTATAAGTGCACACATGAATATCGCTGAAACAAACACCACACCACCTAATGACCGTAACAAAAAACCTTTTTCTTGAGGGAAGTAAAGCACTAAATACTCTTTACTAGCAAAAAAATCGTTTGGGAAAAGTTTCATTTTATAGGACGAAGAAAACAAATCTTTTGCATCAACACCTTTGTCTTTTAACAATATTTTATGAGCTCCAATTACTCCTAATTTATACTTAGTGTTTATGCCATAGGTAGCTAACTCGCGCTTCACTACATCATTTAAAAAATGAGGGTCAATTCGCTGGGCAGTTGATTTTAAATAAAATGAATTAAAATCTTCCACCATTTCGTTAATGATAGATTTTTGATTTTGATCCTGAATTTCTAATTCTTCTTGTAATGTTTTTTCTACCAAGTGACCTTGCTCGTCCACATACGTCTGAACAGTTCTTCGAACCAATTCTCCTTTATTGTTTTCGAATACAGATTCCTCTTGGATGGTCAAAGAAAAATTACCATTGCTCGCTACCAAAGAATCTTGAAAATTCAAATATTTTTGCCTAGGTGAAGGAGTTATTTTTTTTGGCTTGGATGTTAACCCCAGACTCTCATACCTCTCCAGCTTAAACACTGCAGTACTCATCGCCTTGTGGACGTTCTTTTTGAACTCTTGCTCCTTTAAGGCAATCGCTTCATTTAACCAAAAAACCTCAACAAATACAAGTCCCGAAATAGCCAGGGCCATGACAGTCATCAATATTTTTAAGTTTTTTTCTTTCATAAATTACAGGCTGAGACCAACAAACGGAAACCAAAGCAACCAAAGATAGACACTGAACTGCTTGTTTGACGGTACTTAACTTTTTTTATGATGCAATCGATTGAATAAAGGTGTTCACCTACGATTTCATCAAAGCTTCAATTTCGTTTACCTCAATTGGAATGTCAGCCATTAAGTCAATTGGAGCTGAACCATTAATCAATATATCATTTTCTATTCTGACACCAATTCCTTCCTCCAAAATGTATAATCCAGGCTCACAAGTCAGCACCATTCCATTTCGAAAAGGCTTGTTTCTGTCTCCCACATCATGCACATCCAGCCCCATAAAATGAGATGTACCATGCATGAAATATTTTTTAACCAATGGTTCTTCTGGATTCTGGTTTTGAATTGCCTTTTTTGAAAACAATCCAAGCTCAACCAGCTCTACTTCCATGTGTTTAATAACTGACTCTTGTAGTTTTTTTAATGTATTCCCTTCCACCATGTTAGCCCTAGCTTTCTTAAATACTCGAAGCACAGCATTATAAACTAGTTTTTGCCGTGGTGAAAAAACTCCATTCGCAGGAATAGTCCTGCTTAAATCTGAAGCATAATTGGCATATTCAGCGCCAAAATCTAACAAAATTAAATCACCTTCTCTGCATTGGTTATTGTTGTCAATGTAGTGCAAGACGCAAGCGTTTTTTCCTGAGGCTACTATTGGACTGTAAGCGTGAGAATTAGCTTTTTTACTGATGAACTCATGTGTAATTTCGGCTTCAATTTCATGTTCACCAATCCCAGGTTTTACCATCGATAAAACCCGTTCAAAGGCCGATTTAGTAATAGCACAAGCATCCATTATTAGTGAAATTTCTTCCTTGGATTTAATTACTCGTAACGCTGTAAGCAATGGAGCAACACTCACAAAATCGTGCTTTTTGTGCTCTGTTTTTAATGTACTCAATAACCTGTCGTTTCTTGATTTAACTGGAGAAGACGCTCGTTCATTTTCGTTTTTATTGAAATAAACAATTGATTTGTCTTTCAACACCTCACCCAAAAAACCCTTCATTTCTCTCAAAGTTCGGACATCCCTTACTCCCGAGATTACAGTAGCTTCATTCTTTGAGTATTTATGACCTTCCCATACTCGAATATGATCGTTGGTTTCCTTAATGAACAAAACATGTTTGTCTTTTCCCTTTTTGCCCCCTGGAACCAATAACAACACAGACTCTTCTTGATCAATTCCAGTCAAATAAAAAAAATCTGAATCCTGTCTGAATGGAAAAAAACAATCCCCATTTCGCGGCATTAAATCATTACTGTGCAGGACAAGTACCGATGATTTACTCATCTGTTTACTAAGGGAATTCCTGTTATCTACAAACAGTTTACAATCTATGTTAGTATACTTGACACCCATTTTATGCAGTAACGTCAACGTAACCTTGGTACTTGGTTTCAATTTCTTTTAACACATTCAGTAATTCTTCCACATCATCGGTAGAAACCAATTTTAACCTGAATTCCTTTATTCCAGGTAATCCTTTAAAATAATTGGTATAATGACGCCTCATTTCCAAAACGCCAAGCTTTTCTCCTTTCCACTCAATGGACTTCAATAAATGTGTTTTTGCAGCATCAACCCTATCCTCAATAGTAGGAGGAGCAAGCATTACGCCTTCTTTAATATAGTGCTTAATTTCTTGAAAAATCCATGGATATCCGATAGCAGCACGGCCAATCATTACGCCATCAACACCGTACCTGTTTTTATATTCTACTGCTTTCTGAGGACTGGTAATGTCTCCGTTTCCAAAAACGGGAATGTGCATGCGTGAATTATTTTTTACATCCGCAATTAAACTCCAATCAGCTTCGCCTTTGTACATTTGTTTCCGGGTTCGTCCATGAATTGAAATTGCCTGAACACCAATATCTTGAAGCTTTTCAGCAACCTCCACAATGTATTTTGTTTGTTCGTCCCATCCCAACCTGGTTTTTACGGTGACTGGTTTATTGGTAGCTTTTACCACCGCCTCTGTCAATCGAATCATCTTGGGAATGTCTTGCAAAATTGCAGACCCAGCACCCTTATTCACCACTTTTTTTACAGGACAACCATAATTAATGTCAATGATGTCAGGATTAGAAGCGTCCACAATTTCAGTCGCTCTTATCATCGATTCCATATTTCCTCCAAATATTTGAATACCTATAGGACGTTCCGACTCATAAATATCCAATTTTTGAACACTTTTGGCTGCATCCCTTATCAAGCCCTCGCTCGAAATGAACTCGGTATACATTAAATCAGCTCCTAGTTTTTTACACAGCATCCTGAAGGGTGGATCACTCACATCCTCCATCGGAGCTAATAATAAAGGGAAGTCT
This sequence comes from Saprospiraceae bacterium, assembly GCA_047631875.1. GTDB lineage: Bacteria > Bacteroidota > Bacteroidia > Flavobacteriales_C > JBLIAZ01. Next base: position 5,241 of record JBLIAZ010000050.1, on the reverse strand, counting down.
CCCAACTCTATATTTCCTATCTTTGCCATCTTAATCGAAATCAAAAATAACACATTTGAAACCCATTTGTAGGGTAATATGCCTAATACATGAATAATTTTACTAAACTTTTTTTGTTTTTTTTTATAGCTGTCGCATTGGTCAGTTTTGTGATAACTCCAATCTTAATGAACGCTTTCGACGCTAATAGAGACACCATAAGTGAACTTCAAGCCCAAAGTCAACAGTTGGGAAACGCTGAAAACATTACTCCAGAGACCCTACAGCAAATAATTACTGAAGGTGCAAAAAAAATTAAATCTCAAATTACAAGAGCAGATTATCTTTTTATCTATTGCTCTCAAATCGCGTATAACATACTTTGTTTTCTGATCAGCGCATTGTTGTTTCGGAAAATTGCATTCTCAAAACAAAGCAGAAATAAAGACTGGACTAAAACAAATGTCATTTTATACTTTTTGACGCCTTTCCTTTTATTAAGCTCTCTCCCCATTATCGGAGAGTCTTTACATTTAAATGATTGGTTAGGAATAAACTGGTTGATAGAACAGTCAGGCTTCAACTTAAACGAAGGCAGTGTAGGAAACATGATTTTTAGTTATGCAGTGTTTGTTCCAGAAACAAGCATTCAGCTTTTCACGTCCATCATTTTCGTGGCCATCGTTCCTGCTATTGGCGAAGAATTATTCTTCAGAGGAAGTTTACAAAAAACGTTGACACCTCATTTGGGCAACATTCACAACACAATTTTTGTGACTGCATTGATCTTTTCAGCACTTCACTTTGAAATCACTGCTTTCTTTTACAGGTTTTTTCTAGGAGTAATATTAGGGTATGTATTTCATTGGACTAAAAACTTATTGATTCCTATTTTGATACATGCACTGAATAATGGGATGACAATATTTACAATGTATTATTCTTACAATGCTACTCTTTCTGAAACTCCAACGGAGGTAGCAAGTGACACCGCTTACGCGCTAATCTTAAGTTCGGCTAGCGCTGGTATTATGCTGTGGATTTATTACGCCCACTTCAAAAAACACGAGCTAGAGTCAACCGAATAAATTGAACTTTACTGTACTTCTCGGGACTTTATTTGTTCTTTTCCTGAATCCACCTTGACATGAATTTGGTACTCAGTAAAGTATGATGCTTCAACATGGAACCCGTAAAATTATTCTGACGATGGATTTGAATGTTTTCAAGAAGCATTTGAATTTTAGCCTTCAAAGTGAATTGAGCTTCTTGCACCGAAAAACACTGTTTTAAAATTAATTCCCCGCGCTGTACAGCTTGATACCAAGTGTTTTTATCAGTATATAGTTTTACCGCAGCATCAGCAAAATCTTGATCATTATCCGCAATTACACCACTCCATTCAAGTCCTCCACTCATTCCTTCTGCACCAATTGTAGTAGTGACATTTGGTGTCCCGCTTAACATCGCATCAATCAACTTCCCTTTTATTCCCGCTCCAAATCTCAAAGGAGCTATACACACTTTAGCTTCTATCATCACTTCCTGTGCATCTTCCGCTCGTCCAAGCACATGAAAACCTTCACTTTCATTAGTAAGGTTAAAAGCTTTTTCATCGGGATATGAACCATACACTTTCATTTTTGCTTTTGGTAACTGCTCTCTAATCAAAGGGAAAATAACTTTTTTCAAATGCAGCACCGAATCCCAATTGGGCTCATGTTTAAAATTTCCAATGCTTATGAAGTCCTGCTTTTCATCAAATTTTTTTTCGTGGTTCATTTTTGACAAATCCACTTCAAAAGGCAGGTGAAAAATCAACGCTTCTGGAAACGAAAAATACTCTATTAAAATTTTAATTTCGGCCTCGCTGATCATCAGTGATAAGTCTGACCTGAACATGGCAGCAATTTCTCGTTTTGCTACTGTACTATTTAATAGAGTGTCTCTTAAATTTCCTCCTGACTTTAATTGCTCTTTCCTGGCCAACCTCAAACAATGTAAATCAATGGTTTCAATAATTTTTAACGCATTTGGACAGTACTCGTCTACTCGCCAACCGTACTGCTCCTCCATCATGAACCTGTCAAATACGACTACATCTGGTTGTAAACTTTCAACTTGCTCATTAAAACTATCGCAATTTAATTTCACGGAAAAAGTTTGAATTCCTTCACCAGTAAGGTCTTCCATGAACTCTGTTTCAGTTGCAGCACTACAATAATGAACTTGAAAATCGGCTTTTTGAAAAAAATGTAACAACTGCATTAAACGAGTCCCGCCAGCTGAGGATTTTGGCTCAGGCCACACAGCACCTATAAACAGTACTTTAAGCACATCCTTACCCATGGAGGCGTTCTTTATTTCCGTAATTCACAATGATTTTGGCTTCACCCTCCAGCCATTCTTGCCAACGTTTTTCCACATCGATGCCTTCCCCGTACTTTTTTGCAAACTTCAAAAACATGGTGTAATGGTTTGCTTCACTTATCATCAAATCCTTGTAAAACTTTTGAAGCTCCTTGTCTTTGATGTTTTCACTCAACACTCGAAAACGCTCACAACTTCGTGCTTCAACCATGGCTGCAAAAAGTAATTTTTCAACCAATTGAAATTGTCTACTTCCTCCTTTTTTAGAAAATTTTATTAATTCACCTACATAGTCGTCTGTACGCTCTCGCCCAAACTTGAATCCTCTAGCTATAATAAAATCGTGAACTTGTCGAAAATGCTCCATTTCCTCGACTGCCACTTTTAGCAGTTCAGTAACAAGCTCCGTTTTTTCAGAATTTACTGTAATTAAGGAAATCGCATTGATAGCTGCTTTTTGCTCACACCAAGCGTGATCGGTTAGAATCTCCTCCAAATTTCCTTCAGCAATGTTCACCCATTTTGGATCAGTAGCCAATTTCAACCCTAACATGTTTATTTTGAATTAAACACGTTCATTACCCTGCCAAGGGGGTTAAACGTGAAGTTTTTAATGGCATCACAGCATATTTCAATCCGTGCATCTAAGGTAACTAATTCCTCATCAGTCCATTTCCCTAGCACATATGAAATTTGATTTCCCTTTGCATACTCATTGGAAATACCAAACCTCAACCTTGGAAAACTTTGATTACCTACAGACTCGATGATGCTTTTAATTCCATTATGACCACCATCACTTCCTTTAGCTCTGATTCTGATTTTACCAAAAGGCAAAGCCAAGTCATCAGTAATGATTAATACATTATCTGCTGGTATTTTTTCAGCTTGCATCCAATATTGCACAGCCTTACCGCTTAAGTTCATGAAAGTACTTGGCTTCAAAAGGACAAGGGTTCTACCTCGTTGTTTTATTTTCACCACGTCGCCTAAACGGCCAGGGCTAAAACAAGTGTTGGATGCCTTTACAAAGGCATCCAACACTTTAAAACCTATGTTATGACGAGTTTCCTCGTACTCACTCCCTATGTTTCCCAATCCTACAATTAGGTACTTCATAAGAAAGTCAATTTAAGCTTCTGCTTTTTCTTCAGTTGCTGCCTCTGCTCCTTCTTCACCCTCTGCACCTTCTTCACCCTCTTCTTCCGCTACCTCTTCTTCAACAGCTACTCTCGTTGTTTTAACAGCTACTACAACTGTGTTATCATCAGCAACTGTAGCAACACCTTTTGGCAAATCTAATTCTCCAATTTTTATTGCATCTCCAATTTTTAATTTTGAAATGTCAACATTAATTACGTCTGGCAACAAATTAGGTACGGCCCTCAATCTAACTGCTCTAATTGACACAACCAATCTTCCTCCATTCAAAACACCTACTGCACTACCTTCAGTTGCAACAGGAATTCTCAATGTTACAGGCTTATCTTGAGATACGGCCAAGAAATCAGCATGAATTAAATTATCACTCACAGGGTGAAATTGAGTGTCTTGTAAAATTGCATCGTATGAATTTCCGTCTACCTCCAATTTCACCATGTATGCGTCTGGACTGTATACTAATTTCTTAAAATCTTTAATTGTTGCTGAAAAATGTACAGGAGTATCAATACCATACAATACACAAGGTATTTTTTCTTCTCTTCTTAATTGCTTAGACTCTGGTTTTCCAACACTTGCTCTAAGGTCTCCTTTAATCTCTACTGATTTCATAATCGTTAAATTTAATATTTGAACAACCCTTGCTGTTCGATGAACTTACTTTAATATTTAGGTAATGAAATTTTTACTTATCGACTCATCACTCAACAAAGAGGTAATCACTTGTGAGAACAAATCGGATACACTTAATACTTTAATTTTTGAATTTTCTCTTGACAACGGAATTGTATCAGTAACGAACAACTCTGTCAATACTGAGTTTTCAATCCTATCATGTGCAGGTCCTGAAAGCACTCCATGAGTACAAATTGCCCTCACTGACGTCGCTCCAAAATCCATCATCATTTCAGCCGCTTTTGTCAAAGTTCCAGCAGTGTCAATCATGTCATCCACAATCACCACATTTTTACCTTTCACATCACCAATCACAGTCATTTCCGCAATTTGATTAGGCTTATCTCTAGACTTATAACAAATTGCTAAATCACAACCTAAATACTTAGCGTAAGCATTTGCTCTTTTTGTTCCTCCTGTATCAGGAGTGGCCATCACCAAATTATCCAAATTCATTGACTTGATGTAAGGCATGAAAATCGTACTTGCATACAAATGATCAACAGGCACCTCAAAAAATCCTTGAATTTGATCAGCATGCAAATCCATGGTAATAACCCTGGTTACACCAGCTGCCATCAATAAATTTGCAACTAATTTAGCTCCTATCGAAACCCTTGGTCTGTCTTTCCTGTCCTGACGAGCCAAACCGAAATACGGTAATACTGCTATAATATTAGCAGCACTTGCTCTTTTTGCTGCATCCACCATTTGCAAAACTTCAAATAAATTATCCGATGGAGGAAAAGTACTTTGTACAATAAATACATCAACTCCTCTTACAGTCTCTTCAAAAGATGGCTGAAATTCACCATCACTAAAACGAAATATTTCTACACTACCCAAACCTACACCCATTTTACCGGCAATAGAATTAGCCAAATCTTGAGTGGCAGTTCCAGCAAATATTTTAAATTTTTCTTTCATTTTCCCTAATTATTTCGTTGCAAAAAACGGGTTGGCAAAGATAGATAAAATATTTAGATAACGTAATGGAGTTTAGGTAAATAACACTTTTTGTTTTCGATCTCTTCAAACTATTTATCTATTCTGTTT
>JBLIAZ010000049.1:0-14229 GCA_047631875.1 Saprospiraceae bacterium | reverse complement strand
TACTATGAGAAAAAACCATGCAAATTCATTTTACGAAGTGGTAAAGAAGTCTTTGGAATTGTATGGGAAGAAGAGCAGGCAGACAGTGAGAAATATTTTTTCAGTAGTGCAGTACAGTACATGAAAGCACAATTCAAAAATAGCAAAGAATTAAAACAGCTGGCCTACCCTATTGCATTAGAGGATTTAATCCACGCAGAACTATTAAGTTGAGTTAAATTGTAAATCGCCAACTACCAGCAAACAGAAACACGTAGCACTTCGCTTCCTTTTATTTTAAATAAATCATTGTAAGTTTGACAAACAAAAGTGAAACCTTATTCCTTTTGACGCGTAAGTCATATTTAGTAACTTTAAAGAGTATAATAAACCGCCTCATTGCCTGGCGAAACAATAAATGAATCATAGGATTTACGAAAAACATTAACGGCACCAACAATTATGAAAAAAGTAAGAGTTCACTTAATAAACTTACACGGATTAGTTAAAGGTTCAGGCCTAGAAATTGGACGAGATTCTGACAACGGAGGACAAACCAAATATGTATACGAATTAGCTGAACATCTTTCTATGTGTGATGAAATAGAACATGTCCATCTGTTTACTCGTAAAATTAATGACCCTGAAGTTTCTTCGGAATACAGTGAAGAAATTGAAGTCATCAATGATAAATTTGACATCCGGAGAATTGAATTTGCTGGCGATAAATACATCATGAAAGAGCAACTATGGGATCACCTGGATGAATTCGTTAAAAATGCGCTTACTCATATCAAAAAACACGACATAACCCCAGACTGGCTTCACTCCCACTACGCAGATGCTGGGTACGTAGCAAAAGAACTATCTATTAAACTGAATATTCCTTTTGCACATACAGGTCACTCCTTAGGGATGGCTAAAAAGCAGAAAATAATAGAGATGGGACTCTCCGAAGCTGAAGCTGAAAAGAAATTCAGATTCAAAAAAAGAATAGCGGCTGAAGAAAGTTGTTTAGCACTGAGTTCGTTTATTGTGACCTCTACTTACTTAGAAATTGGTGATTGGGAACAATATGAAAACTATGACAAAGCTAAATTTCACGTACAACCTCCAGGAATTGCCTTAGAAAAGTACGCTCCATATTACTTGAACAAAGTCACTTCCAGTGAAGAACAAGACCATGATCATGCGCAAACCATGTATTGGGTAGGAGAAAACATAGAAAAGTTTTTAACGAACCCAAATAAACCTGTAATACTAGCTTTAAGTCGTCCAGATCGTCGAAAAAACTTACACAGCTTAATTGATGCTTATGGTACTGACAAAGAACTTCAAGCGTTGGCAAACCTGGTGATTTTTGCTGGGATAAGGAAAGACATCAACACCATGGGGCCTGCTGAAAAAGAGGTACTAACGGACATCTTGCTCCTGATGGACAAATATGATTTATATGGCAAACTAGCCATTCCAAAAAAGCACGACATTGAAAACGAAGTGGGTGCGATTTATCAATATTCAGCTGGAAAAAGAGGAACATTTGTAAACTTGTCACTGCATGAAAACTTTGGTTTAACCACAATTGAAGCGGCTAGCACAGGACTACCTGTAGTAATCACAAAAAATGGAGGTCCATCTGAAATTGTACCAAAATGTCACAACGGCTACTTAGTTGACCCTACAGACCCTGTTGAAATCAAGGCGTCAATCCGTAAGATTTTAATTGACGAAGACCGTTGGAAAAAGTTTTCCAACAACGGTATAATCAATGCGAAAAAATATTTTTCTTGGAACTCCCATACCCAAGTATACATTAGCTGGGTACAAGAAAGTCTTAACACCACCGAAGGTAGAAAGCGAAGTGTATTGAATATTCCTAAAGCTAAATACGACAAACTTAAAAGCGCCAAAAAATTAATAATTACCGACATCGACGGCACCTTAATTGAGCCTAAGTTTGAAAACCCTGGCCTTGAGAAACTGAAAGAATTCATTAAAAACAGGCCAAAAGACGTAGCCTTTGGCTTAGCCTCTGGACGAAACTTTGATTTAATAAAAGAAGTCATAGATGAGTACAACTTAGATGTAGACATCATTGTGTCTTCAGTTGGTACCGAAATTTATTACGAGCCAAAAAAAGAGCTAATAGACACAGATTGGCAAAATCATTTAAGCTTTAAATGGGACAGAGAAAAGATCCTTAAAACATTAAAGCAATTGCGATGGTTAAGATTACAAGAAAGCAATGCACAAAACCCGTTGAAACTTTCCTACTATTATGACCCAGAATACTATGATGAAGAAGAAATTAAAGCCTTACTTGGTAACGATTGGTACCATGTAAATGTGGTAACCTCTCATTTAAAATTCGTTGATATATTGCCTAAAAGGGCCTCCAAAGGAAATGCCATCTTATACTTATGTCACAAATGGGGCATCTCCTTGAACAACGTTTACGCTTGTGGAGACTCTGGAAATGACATGGACATGTTCAGGGATCCTATCAACGGAATCATTGTAGGAAACATGTCCAAAGAATTACACCATTTAAAACCTCGCAAAAAATTATACATGGCAGACGACTATGCCTCGGCTGGAATTTGCGAAGGCTTAAAGTTTTACGGATTTGACATTTAATGTTAGATTTACACAAAATTATTCGAACTTAATTACCACCATTTTTAACTATGTATTCAAGTAGAGGATTCCAAGACTGGGAAATTGGAGATGTGGAGGTTCACGTCTACAATGATATTTACCATTTGTTTCATTTAATCATTCCCAATCACGATTACATTGCTCATGCAATTTCAAAAGATGGAATTACTTGGCATAGAGTAAAAAATGCTTTTTTTGTTGGCCACCCTGGAGACTGGGATGATGACATGTTGTGGACCATGAATGTCAACAGTACAAGTGAAGGCTTTGAAATTTTTTATACTGGATTACAATTAAAAGACCGTGGCATCAATCAGAAAGTAGGTAAAGCATTATCCTCAAATTTAATTGATTGGAAAAAAGTTCCTGCTTCTCAATTTTTAATTGAAAGCGAAGGCCCTCATTACGAAGACAAAAAGAACAACCCTCGTGAGTGGTTAAGTTTCAGAGACCCTTATAAATTTACCCATAAAGAAGACAACTTTTTATTGATTTGTGCAAGAGCAGCCAATGGACCAACATCAAGAAGAGGATGCGTTGGACTGTACAAAGAAGAAAATGGGAAATACATATCCCAACCACCACTACTTACGCCAATGGTATATGATGATGTAGAATGTCCATGTGTTTGTGAAATTGAAGATAAATTTTACTTAATCGGCTCTATACGTGAAGACATCAAGGTTAGGTATTGGAGGGCTGATGAATTCCAAGGAGAATACAAATCTTATCATCACGACGTATTACTTCCCCAGGGCAACTATGCTGCTCGGATAGTGAAAGACGGAGACCATATATTGATTTATAATTTTTACTTTGAAAATCGACAAGTAAATTCCAAGCGACTTTTACCCCCTCCAAAGGAGCTTATCGTTGATAAAAAGGGGCGATTGAGGTTGAAAAGTTTTTATCGATGGGATGAAAAAGTGACTAAAACCATTAATCAATTTGAGTTACCTACCCCAAAGCGTTTGTTCAGTAACCCTACTTCAAAATTTGAGATTAGAGACAATAAATGGTGGGTTTCATCTAGGTCAGGATACGAATTATTCACTTTTGAAAAACCAAGCGAAAGTTTTATTTGGGAGGGACTCGTGAAAATGGAAGGACTCGGAAAAGGTGGATTAGTACTAGATACAGACGATGAAGGCAATGGTTATTTCATTTCTTTTGATTTCATAAGTGGTTATGTATCCATCAGGAATTGGGGATTTAATCCTGAAGATGTAAAAAATAATTTTGTGTTTAATAATTTGCAATCAAATCAATTTAAACCTAGGAAAAGCGACTACAGCTTACACTTTAAATTAATAAGGTACGGCAGTTACATTGAATTTTCAATTGACGGAGAAATTAAACTCACGTTAATAGACTTTTCGAACAATGCTAATAACTTGGGCTTATACTCATGCTCCTCCTTAATGAGTCTGGAACATTCAGTAATCAAAGAACTACCGAGCCCCACAGATGAGTATGCTAGCGAAGAGAGTTCATGAACATAAATTTTAGCGACATTAAGTTTTATCCTACGTTAATAAAAGATTACTTAACTGGAGAGTTAAAAAAGAAACGGATCATTGATTGGGACTACAGTATAGACAGTATTATACAAAAAACTGCACAAAGAAAATTCGAATCAAGAGAAGTACTGTTGAGCAGCTTGAAATCTCAAAATTGTGACATCAATTTATCTGAAGCTAGTATTGAGAACCTTAAAAATTTAAAACAAGACAACTGCTTTACTGTTTGCACAGGACATCAACTGTGTATATATGGTGGCCCTGCCTATTTTTACAGCAAAATACTAGAGGTAATTAAGTTGTCCAAACAACTGAATGCTCAGCAAAACATATACAAGTACGTTCCTGTATTCTGGATGGCATCCGAAGACCATGATTTTGAAGAAATTAGCGAAGTTAATTTGTTTAACAACAACTTGAAGTGGGATTACGATACCAAAGGAGCTGTTGGAAAACTAAGCAGTGATGGTTTACGTGAAATTCAAAATCAATTCACTGCGATACTAGGTAACAGCGAAAAATCAGTTAATCTCAGTAAAATATTTGAGCAAGCATACAATTCAGGAAAGAATTTAACACAAGCCACAAGGTACTTTGTCAATGAATTTTTTGGAGAGTACGGCTTATTGATCATTGACGGCGACGACCCTAAGTTAAAACAATGTTTGAGTCCTATTATTTACAAAGAAATTCAAAATAAAATCACGGAATCGAGTGTCAATAAAGGAATCAGTAGGCTGTCCGAATACAAAACACAAGCAAAACCTCGACCTATTAACTTGTTTTATTTGAACACTAATTACCGAGAAAGAATTATTATAAAAGACAATACTGTTCAAACCGTAGATGGAAAATTTAACTGGGAAATTGATGAGTTTTTAAAAATTGCTACGACGAACCCTGAAGAAATTAGTCCCAATGTACTCTTGCGACCTGTATACCAAGAACTTTGTTTACCCAATGTTGCATACCTAGGCGGAGCAGGTGAAATATCTTATTGGTTGGAGTTGCCTGAATTATTTAAAGCACTGGAGGTTCCCTTCCCCATTCCCACGGTAAGAAACTCTTATGTATTTTTAAGTCAAAAACAGCTGGACACAATCACTGCTTTGAACTTAAAAATAAGTGACTTTTTTAAGGATAAAGACATTATTATTAAAGAGTACCTTGAAAATAATTCCGGAGAAACCATCAAGCTTTCAGGTGAAAAAGAACAATTACGTCAGTTATTTGAAACAATTAAAGAGAAATCATTAAAAATTGATCGCAATTTATCAAATGTTGTCCAGGGAGAACTAAAAAGAAGCTTTTCTGCAATGGAAAACATGGAGAAAAGGTTCAGGAACTCTGAGAAAATCAATAAAAATCAACAAACAGCAAGAATAACAAAGATAAAATCAGTTTTTTTTCCTCACGGAGTATTTCAAGAAAGAAGAAACTCATTTTTTGATTTTATCATAAAAAGCGAAAATGATTTGTTTGAGCAAGTGGTAAACGCCAATGTTCCTTTTGACAACACTCTTAAAGTAGTCGTGTATTAACTATTGCCTCAACCTTAGTAATTAAGTTCCTGGGCAGCTCTGGCCTCCAATTAAAATCATTCAACTCTCCTCCCCAAATAAAATATTGGTCTATACCTATAGCTGTAAATTCACGTAAAACATGTTCTTTAAAATTAAGCGCAACCACCCACCCGTCTTCAATGTCTTCAAACCACTCCTCATAGTAACTGTCATCCGAGTAATGAAAATTCAAGACATTTTCACCAATCAGAATGAATTTGTTGATCCCATTCAATGAAAGGTGGTCAACCAATTCACGCTTCAAATACATGACGTCATTTGTAATGCAATCATTCCACTCTCCTATCAACTCAATGACTACACAACCCATTTCGTAATCTGCGTAAATGATTTTCAGAAATAAGGTAGTCGAACCTATGTTGTCCCACTGAGGATGGAGGTAATAATTGTAAATTCTTTCCGAGTACGAAAACTCACTGTATACCTTCCCATAAAACGGCGAACGCTCATCCTCTTCAGAAACGTATAATGCTCTCCAATTATAATGTGGCTCTATCTCTTGCACTAAGATTTAATCTATTCAAAATTAAGACGCATCCTAGCAACACCTGATTTAATCATGCCTTTTTTATTGACATAAGACATGCTAAAATAATATTCTGGAGAATCTTTAATTTGAATCCCGGAACCTCCTCTAAAAGTATAGCTCAAGTCAAAGTCACCCATGGCCCCAATCTTTATCTCTTTTTTTATACTTGAAGTTCCATCAGAAGGAATTTTAACACCGTAACAAATCCTTCCTTCTGAATAAAGAAAATACTTGTCATTCTTGTAGGTAACGAAAGAACATCCTTTATCACTTTGGCCGTTGGCATTTTTAAATGAAGTGATATCAAGTATACTTTTTTGATCAGCGCCTAACCTCATTAAAAAGTAAGAAGAATAGGAATGTCCAACTACGTAACCTGGAGTCAAAACATTTCCTGCAGTTTTTACAGGAACATCGTACCTCATCAAAAACCCCATTTTACCATCTCCATAAGGAAAAATAGAACCCTGAATCTGCGGAAATATTTCTGAATTATCCTCTCTTTTCACCAATGCACTTTCATTTTCCGAATAGATCTGATTTAGCTTATCTTTTTGTTTTTGGCTGAATACTATCACGTTTGACTTGTCAATGTTCATCGAAGATAAATTAACCTCTGCGTAATAAATTCCCTCTACTTTCCCTTGATCATCTTTTGAAAATAATTCGGCGATCCCCATTAACTGAATTTTGTCATCAGTAAAATGAACGCTTGCTGTGGTGGTATTGAATTTTGGCAAATTAAAGATGACCTTTTCTACAGACTCCCCTTCGCCTGGAACCTTAACAATAATTATCCTGTTACTTTTCCCAACGAATTCTTGTCTCAAGATATAAACGAAATATATGTCTCCAATTGAAGAAACAAAAAACTGAAATCGTTCTACATATCCTCGGGTAAGATTGGCATCATAACTTCCCTTTTTAACCACCTCTAACTTAGAGTTCATCAAAGCAAACTGAACCACTTCATTGGATTTTCTGTAATCTTTTAACGAAATATTGAGCGATTCCCTCATTGATTGACCACCATATATTTTAGAAGCAACACTTAAAATGTATTTTTCATTTTTTGATTTAGTCATGCGGTTTCTAAACGCAACTTGAGAGGTTGTAGACGTTAAACCATAGAACTTATAGCTTCCCAATTTCTCTTCACAATCAAAGAAAGGAGCTGAGTACGACATCTTACCTCTTTCATCCAATTCAATGACCGTATAACTAGCTTTAGCCATTTTAGGATATAATGGATTACTTAGGTAAACCCACCTGTCACCTATTGACAAAGGTGCAGCAGCAGCCTTAAACTCTTTACCCAACTTTTTAGTTTTAAAAACCTTGTCTTTTTGCAAGTCGTAAATCCCAAATGCACGATCCCTTGACTTATCAAACAGCAAGAGGTTTCCAGATGAATTTACAGTTGGCCCATAAACCGATTTAAATAAAAATTTTGGTGGCTCCTGGGCAAGAATGTTGCTCGTCATAAGTAAAACCAAAATGTAAGTGTAAAATCTCATGTGATATGTTTAAAGCATTATAGCTACACCTAAACTTAAATTTAAGTATAACCTTCCGGCAAAATTTGATGTAGAATAAGCACTGTTTAACCCTCTTTTTGGTAAGGCATACAACAGGTTGTCATCTTTACTTAACACATTAAGTAATCCCCCATTGGCACCTATAAAAAAGTTCACCGCTTTGTATAAATTATAAGTTCTCTTTAAACCAACTTCATATATTAATGTTATTCTAGAATCAGAATTAACTGTGGGACCGGTAAATGATTGCTGCAGCTGCTGCCCATAATAATTTTCTGAGATATTATACTGAGTCAACCCAATCCCCAAACTAACAGTATATCCAATCGGAATGACATTGTTTTCAAAACCGTTCCCTCTCATGAACCTGATAAAAATTTCCCCTCCATCCATCGCAATGTATGAAGAATTACTTGTAGTAAGCTTTTTCAAATAACTAAATGAAACCCCATCGTTAAGTTCTGCTTTATCATTCACATATGCTCCCTCTATTGACAAGCCATATGACCTTGAAAAGAACTTAGTATACTCCAGGTTTAGTTTCCTTTTAACAACGGCATCAGTGATGTTAAATGAAAATTGAGAACCTTTCCCTAAAAAAGCTTTTCCAGCTTGAGAACAGATAGGGAAAACAATCAATAAGATAATAGCTATCAATCTCATTTCAACTTCAGTATTATTTCTGTTCTTAATGCGTTGTTTGTCAATTTCGACTTGACTCGCTCCTCACTTGACTCCACACTAAAATCACTTGATTTTAATTTTATCCATCTGAACACATAAGAGTTTCTGGCTACATTGTAGTAGTTACTGGTCGCGTGAAACGACACACCACCAAGTGATTTAAAATGACTTTTAAAATTCGCCACCATAGAAACCTCTTTATCAAGGAGCGAATACCCATAGCAAGTCGCTATTGTCGTATATTTTTTATCATTCATGAACATCCAAAGTTCAGGGGATATCAAATACTCTGAGGACATTCCTGAAATTCTTAACCCTCCAGCTTCCTCCTCGGAATATGCTTTCGCATACAAATAAGGAAGTAAATTGTTTTTAATGAAATTTGAATTAGCATCTGTACCTAAACTTTTTAAGGAAACACATTCCCAGTTCTCACGCCTTCCTTTTCGTTCTACGTATTTGATGATCCTGCTACCCTCTTTGTCAGCAGTACTCCCTTTTGAGTCTTCGTAAACCCCTTCAGAACTTCGTATAGATCGTTCGACACCTCCAAAAACCAACAATGAATTACTATTCCCACGAAGCGCATACAACAACTCGTCATTTTGATAGGCTTGAGCAAAAACTTGAAATTTTATTTCTGATAATTTTAAATATTTTGACACATAGTAATTCTTCAGCTTTTCATCTTTATGATGAAATAGAGCCATCGATAAATAAAACTCAGGGTATTCAGCGACACTGCTGGCATTCAAAGAGGACACTACATCAAGATAAGTGTTCCCTTTTTTGAATAACGTGGGAATGATCAACTTTTTGACTTTAATTAAATCAGACTTATTTCTAAAAACCCACCGCAAATTATCATAAATACTCTTCCCCGGTTTAAGGTGAAAAACATCACTTAAAAAGCCTCTCTTTAACACCGAAGAACTATTATGGTATTTTCTTCGAATAAATTCAATTAAATAATATTTAAATTGTTTGTTGCTCGGTTCCAAACAGTAATATTTAAAAGCCTTAATTAACCCGTATTTATACTCTTTAGAATTCAAAAACTGATTCAACACTTTCAACCGAGCATGGGTTTGCAACTTTTTAAAAGTCGATTTATCTGTTACATAAGCAGAGCCATTCCCCACACCTTTCCCCATCCTTTTTCGCAAATTAATTCTTGACAAAGTGGGTGGATGCGATGAAAACAAGGTGTCAGAATTGTCATCATAATAAGATTCGTTAATCAACTCGCCATTCGAATTAAACACATCTCCTTTTTTTTCCAACTCATTGAATATTGTGTCCATGCTCAAGTATTCATAAAACACCGACATACCATACTTCCAACCAAATCCAGCTTCAGCCGCTAAAACGAAACCCAAACTATCACAATAATACTCTTGCGCCTGCTCATGATGCCACTTCTTGATTTCATCGTCTCTGTTTAAGTCTGTCGCGTTATGAACCGATATAAACGACCTGTATAAATGCGCACCTTCAAAATGACCTAACTCGTGACCCATTGTATAAGCCAAAGACGCCTCATTCTCAGCGTCAGCAATTAACCCCCAATGCACAAAAACATTACCCCTAAAGGTTGTAAATGCATTAGCGTAGGCCTCTTTATATAAATACACCTTCTTATTAAAGTCCGGATTAAGCTTCTTCGCCAAAGAGTTTAAGTAAGATTCAAAAACATCGTTCCGATCCAAGACATCACTGCTAAATAACTCAACAGAATAATTTGTGATTGTCTTAACAAAAACTTCTTTTTGAGCTTTTGAAAGAGCACCATACTCAGCTCCTAAACTATCCACCTGCTTACCAACCAGTATACTTTCACTGCTGTACAAAACTTGACTCACCATGATGTTGCTGCACAGCAACGCAATGAAAATAATTGAACAAGTTAAAATGTAATTTTTCACACATCAAAGATACGCATATGAATACAGCAAACACTTTCTGTCTTAGGCGAATTATCAACACTATTTTATGTAACTGTTTTTTTGTTACTTTGAATCTTATTTTCAGCAACAAAAAAACACCTCTATGCAAAAAAAAGGATTCGAAAAATCTACAGAAAAAGAATCAAATTACAGTCATTTAGAAAAAATGGCTACTGTTGATTTGCTAAAAAACATAAACAAAGAGGATCAAACTGTAGCGCAAGTGATTGAAGGAATTATTCCCGAAATCGAAAACCTAGTCAACACAGTAGTACAACAACTTGAACTCGGCGGTAGACTATTCTACATGGGAGCTGGCACCAGTGGACGACTAGGTGTAGTAGACGCAAGCGAATGCCCGCCCACCTTTGGAGTACCACATGAATTAGTAGTAGGAATCATTGCTGGAGGAGAATCTGCTATTCGTAAAGCTGTGGAAAACGCTGAAGACGATAATAAACAAGGGTGGAATGACTTAGAAAAACACGACATCAACAAAAAAGACGTAGTCATAGGGATTGCGGCTAGTGGCACTACCCCTTATGTCATTGGTGCACTAGAAAGATGTAACGAACTTGGAATAATAACTGGATGCATCACTTGTAATGCAAAGAGCCCCTTGGCTTACACAGCAAAACACCCAGTGGTAGCTGTGGTAGGACCTGAATTCGTCACAGGAAGTACGAGAATGAAAGCAGGAACAGCTCAAAAACTCATTCTGAATATGCTTTCCACTGCCACAATGATCAAACTAGGAAAGGTAAAGGGCAACAAAATGGTAGACATGCAATTGAGTAATGCCAAGCTTGTACAACGAGCAATTAAAATGATAGTGGATGAAACAGGAATTTCAAACGACAAAGCAGCTGAATTACTTGAGGCTCATGGAAGTGTGAGAAAAGCTGTGAATAATCATTTAAAGTCTTGACTCCTAAAACCACATAAACACAACTTACTGCCCCATTAAATAAGACTTAATGAACGGCATTAAATCACCATCCATGACATTTTGCACGTTGCTAGTTTCATGAGCTGAGCGTAAATCTTTCACCAATTTGTAAGGATGAAAAACGTAGTTTCTTATTTGAGAACCCCACTCTATTGATCTCTTATTTCCCTCCACTTCATTTTGCTTTTCCATGCGAATCCTCATTTCAGCTTCATACAATTGAGACTTTAACATTTGTAGTGCCTTGTCCTTATTTTGAAGTTGCGATCGTGATTCTTGATTTTTAATGATGATGCCCGAAGGAGCATGTGTCAAACGAACAGCAGTTTCCACTTTGTTTACATTTTGCCCACCAGCACCTCCAGCCCTGAAAGTGTCCCAAGTAATATCAGCAGGATTAATGTTAATTTCAATGGAATCATCAATCATAGGATAAACATAAACCGACGCAAATGAAGTGTGACGTTTGTTAGCACTGTCGAAAGGCGACAACCTTACCAACCGGTGCACCCCATTTTCTCCCTTTAAATAACCGTACGCATAATCACCCTCAAACTCCAAGGTACACGATTTTATTCCAGCAGTTTCTCCATCCTGAACGTCCACTTGTTTCACTTTGAAACCATTTTTTTCGCCAAACATGATGTACATCCTCATGATCATTGATGCCCAATCTTGACTTTCAGTCCCTCCAGCTCCAGGATTAATTTCAAGCACACAACTTAGCTTGTCCTCTTCAGTTTTAAGCATGGTCTTAAACTCCACGTTTTCCAACAGTTCTTTAGCTTCCTTATGTGCTGTATCAACGTCGGACTCCTCAGCTTCTCCTTCTCCATAAAACTCGTACAATACAGCTAAATCATCCAAGGATGTTTTAACTTCTTCGAACTCCTCTATGATGTTTTTCTTACCTTTTATTTCACGTAAAATCACTTCAGCCTTTTTAGGACTATCCCAAAAATTAGGTAATTGTGTTTTTTCTTCCTCCTCTTGAAGGGTTATTTTTCGACCAGGGATGTCAAAGATGGCTTCCTAACGTATCAATACGTTTGAGAAGCGATTTTAAATGTTCTGAAGTAATCATTATGTTGTACTTTTGTACTAGAATTAATTTCACCCGAAGTTAACCTTTTAAACAAACTTTGTATTAATGAGCGCCACAAAAAGCACTGTACAAGCGACAATAAATTTACAAAACGGGATGTTCTGTCATCTTACGGAGGATTTTTTCGTGGTTAACAATGTCCAAAAACCTAAATTCACAAATTTCAGTTACGATTTGTCGAAAACTAAGAATTATAAAAAATTCCGAATTGTACTGAACATACTTTTCACTTTTGTATTTATTACCGCAGCAATTTGGTCTCAGTTTTACCCTTTGATTTTACTAATGTTTGTGTCCTTGTGGGATTTAAGACAATTAAAAAGATACAAGCTGCCTATCAACAAAACAAAAATTATTCCCATCATTAAAATCAGTGAAATACAATTAAAAAGAGGGAAAATGGGATTCAATTACATGGATGTTTTTATTGAAAGCGAAGGGGTAAAATCGTTCATACCTTTACAATTATATGATTCCGAAAGCACTTTAACTCACGCCAAAAACGTAGCGGAACATACTGGTAAGTTAAGTGAATCGCCAGAAGTTGACAAAATTAAGATCGAGGATTTTCAAATTCCGTTGAATGAAACCTCTTCCTATTCCAGTAAAAATCAAACGCTGTACTACACTCAAAACCACATTTACGACAAGGCAAGAACTGAC
Source organism: Saprospiraceae bacterium (assembly GCA_047631875.1). Taxonomy (GTDB): domain Bacteria; phylum Bacteroidota; class Bacteroidia; order Flavobacteriales_C; genus JBLIAZ01. The sequence goes on along the minus strand of JBLIAZ010000049.1, from coordinate 1,075 downwards.
AGTTATCAGTATTTACGAGGTATCGCTTATTTCTTGATGTCAATGATACTGATTAGCATTGCTATTAAAATAAACACCATCGCTTCTGTTCATACGAACTACGTTGATTATGTGGTGATTGCATTGTTTTTATTGGCGCTTTTGATCCCTTACAAATACAGCAGAAAAGCCCTACCTAATGTCATTGATTTTTCAGAAATTATAAGCTTGCAAAAAGGGACAAAAAAAACTTATCTCATTTTAAAACAAAAATTTGGATTCAATCTGAAAGTACATTTTAAAAACCAACATTTACCAGAAGATTTTGAACAACACCTGAACCTGCAAAGCAAATGATAATTTACAGCATCACATTTGCCATAGAAACCAGTATCGAAAAAGAGTGGATTGAATACATGAAATCCAACCACATTCCACAACTAATGGCAAGCGGGTATTTTACTGAATTTCAGCACACTAAAATCATCCCAGAACAAGGCATGGACCTGGCTTTTAATATTCAACTGACATGTGAAAGCATCGACATACTTGAGCAATACTTGATTGAGAAGAAGGAAAATATCGAGCAAGAACTTCATCAGAAATACAGTGGTAAATTTGCCTCTTTTTATACGAAATTAGAAAAGCTGCAGTAGTTGAGCCCCAAGAATTAGGATGATAAAAGTGCTAAAAACCTTAGTGTAACAATTTAAAGACTAGCTCCTTAATGAGTTCTCCTTCGCCCACAGAAACATTGTTTACTCCTTTTGATTTCATGTCATATTCGGCAAGAAAATGAATGTTTTCTGCCACCTCTTTTCTGTTGTACCTCAAGGAAGCCGTTTGATAATCTTTGATGAAAAATCTATTGGTTTTTAATATTTTAGAAAGTACATCTGGCGATGATGATGGGGCAAAGTGAACCAACATTACTTTACTAAAAAAATTATATAAAGTGCTGACTGTCAATACGAAAGGATGATTTTTACTGTTTTTTGAAAAATAATCCGCGATACTTAAACACTTACTGTTATCTCGATTAGCCAAGGCTTTCACCAATTCAAAAACATTAAATTCTTTACTGATTCCTATGTTT
>JBLIAZ010000048.1:0-14259 GCA_047631875.1 Saprospiraceae bacterium | reverse complement strand
TCCCTAATTATTTCGTTGCAAAAAACGGGTTGGCAAAGATAGATAAAATATTTAGATAACGTAATGGAGTTTAGGTAAATAACACTTTTTGTTTTCGATCTCTTCAAACTATTTATCTATTCTGTTTTTAACTTGTCCTTTTTTCCCTAAATTTGCACTTCCTTTTTTTGAAAGGACACCATGCCTTGGTGGCGGAACTGGTAGACGCGCTGGATTCAAAATCCAGTTCTTTCGAGAGTGCGGGTTCGATTCCCGCCCGGGGTACGAAAGTCACGGTTCAGCTGTGGCTTTTTGTTGCAAACGTCAGTGGTGAGCTTCCACTTCTCACTGGCAAATATAGAGTCTCAGCATCTTCGGGTGTTGAGACTTTTTTTTATTTAGTAACGAAATAGTAACAAGAAATGCAATTTTCACGGATCAAGCAATATTTCTTGTGGGGAGTGTCATTTTTGACTATTCTTATCACGTTCAATAAAAATAACCCCGATACCAAAGGGATTGTCATCGTCACCGCAAGTATTTGGTAAATTTAAATCACCTACTTAATCGTCAGCCACAATGATCACCCCACCTAATCCGTGACCCGGTTTCCAAAGGACGTTAAAACTAAGGCATTTTGAGCAAAAGAATTAAATGCTATTAACATCAGTAATAAATTACAATTTTTTTATTCTCAGAATTATGTTGATAAACATAATACATATTCATGTTGTCCAAAGAGCTACAGCATATTAAAATAAATGTGAAAATTTTTGAAATGACTCGATGTCATCCTTACAATAATCACTCTATTTTAGAAAAATTATTTTCAAAAAATGGAAAAAACGTTCATATAAGTAAACCTTTTCGGTTCTATTACGTCAAAGAAGTATACCCCTTAAAAGCATCAACTATGAAAAGGATATTAAAAGCAAGTTTATTGATCGCAGTTATTGTTTGTATGAGCTTTGTTTCAGGAAATGCGCAAGTAGTAGTTAAAATTAAACCAAACAAGCCGAAGCTACTGGTGATAAAACCAAACAAACACAAAGATGGGCATGCATGGAGGGCTGGTCATTGGAAATGGCACAAGAAAAACAATAAATACACATGGGTTAAAGCTCATTGGGCAAAGCAAAACAAAGGACACCATTGGACAGTAGGTCGTTGGGTGAAAAACTCAAATGGACATTCATGGGTGCCTGGACACTGGAAAAAAGGTAAAGCTCAAAAGCTCAACAAAAAAAAGAAACACAAAAAACATCATAATTAGATAGTAATAAAAAAGGAGGCAACCTTGCCTCCCTTTTTATCAACCTTATGTGTGCACATCAATTACTTCACTCATTTCCCCAACTTGACCAAAAGACTTTTAAAAGTATTACTTTTTATCCCAGAGTTTAACAGGGAAATACCAGTACAATATTTACTAAAGCTGCTGGACCTGACTCCTTGTTTTGCTAACAAACTACTAAAGTCTGAAGCACATTTTTTTTCTTGCTTGAGTTCTCCTATCACCACATTTTGAAGCGAGTCAAACTCATCTGAATGATTAAAATTTAAGTTCAAGTCGAAAGTCATTCTTTCTTTGCTTTTTTTGTTCAAAAAAGTCACCCTGTTAAAATCATTACTTAATGAAGACTTCAGTTCATCAAAAGCAACAGCATCCTGTATGCTGCTTAAAAACGAAATATCTTGCGAACTTAATTCCTCCTTCCATGTCGATATCGAGCGTTGTTTTATAGTTTCTCCTTTTATGTTTTTTTGTTTGAATTCAACAAAACATTGGGAAGATGACTCGTACTTTCTAAGTCTTACTTTGTGGCGTTTCCTTTTTCCGTTATGGTGGTCATGGTAATACTTCAGCTCCTGAGTATCAAAATACCTGCTGTTATAATGATGAATTTTTTTGGAATCAATATCCAAAATAAAAAGTGCTTGATCACAAGTTTCAACAAATTGAATAAACTATTCGTAATTCAATAAATACTTGGTTTCTACCCTTTTCACAAAAGAATACTTTTCCATTTCGTGTAAATCAACAGATGGAAACTTATTTAACAAAGCAATTAATATTGTCATGTTGTCTGAAAAAATTAGTCAAGTAAAACTTCCACCAATTGCTCAAAAGAGTAACCTACATGCAAAGCTTGCTGAGGTAAAATACTACGAGGACTCATTCCTGGAATGGTGTTTACTTCAATCAAATAAAACTTGTCGTTCTTTAAAATGAAATCAATTCTAGCGACTTTTTTTAACCTTAAAATTGAGAATACTTTTGCAACTATTGCTTGACACTCCTTAATTTGCTTAATGGGCAACACTGCCGGTGTAATTTCCTGGGCACCATCAGCGCTGTATTTGTCTTTGTAATCAAAAAATTCAGACTTAGGAATTATTTCGGTCAGCGGCATGACCTCCACTCCTTTTTTAGATTTGAAAATTCCGCAGGAAAACTCACGACCTTCAATGAACTCTTCTACAATCACTTCGGCGTCATGCTCAAATGCATCTGCAATAGCATTTTTTAACGCTACTATGTCTTTTGCTTTGTGGGTTCCTATGCTAGATCCTCCATTGTTTGGTTTGACAAAACAGGGAAAAGACACTTCATTGAATAAGTTCTCATTTTGCTCACCTTTAAAAAACACTACTGATTTTGGTGCAATTATTCCATATGTTGACAGGAATCGATTACTCCAATTTTTGTTGAATGTGAGCGCCGAACCCAATAACCCTGCACTGTTATATTCAATACCTAACAATTCGAAATACCCTGATAACTTCCCGTCCTCGCCAGGTGAACCATGAATGATGTTAAACACTTTGTCAAAAGTGATCTTTTCACTATTCAAAGTAAAAGTAAAGTCATTTTTATCTATGCTGTATTGTTGTGAAGAAACTTCCACCATCCAATTTGGATCGACGATTCTAATCAGAAATACATCATGACCATTTTTTAGAAGAGCTTTATGAATTCCTTCAGCACTTTTTTTTGAAATTTCAGCTTCTCCTGAAAATCCTCCGTATAGAAGAGCGATTTTTTTCATGTTGGTACAATTATTTGTTTCAAAACTACGAAGTTTAAACAAATTACTTTTATTTTTAACTCGATAAACTTCCAACCATGGGTTTCATAAAATTCATATTCAGTAAATCATTTGTTTTTAACCTTGTTATCGCAACGGTTTTGCTTGTGGTCGGCTATTTTTTATTAGATAATTTCTTATCGAGTTATACCAGGAAAGGTGAGGAGCTACCTGTTCCGGACGTAACAAGTGTGCACATTGACGAACTACCCGAACTACTTGAAAAAAATGGCTTTAGGTTCGAGTTGTTAGATTCTATTTGGGACAGAACGAAACACAAAGGTACCGTAACTGAACAAAGACCAAAAGCAGGACAACTAGTTAAACCTGGAAGAAAAGTGTACATCACTTTTTACGCTAGGTCAAACAAAAAAATCAAATTGTATCTCGAAAATATTCTAGGAGGCACTGTAAGGGCTGCTATGGATAACTTGCAAAGTATGGATGTACTTGTTGACAGCATCGAATACAAAGATTTCCAATACGATGACATTGTGCTTGGTATTAAAAATAGCAAAGGAAAAAAATTAAAAAATGACGAAATTATTGACGCAGGAGCAAAACTAATTTTACTTGTGGGGCAAACAGGACGAACTACTGTCAAAGTACCTAAGGTCATTGGAAAAACATTGCATGAAGCGAAAAATGAAATCATTGCAAACAACCTTAACGTTTCAGTAGCAGGAATGCCATACCATACGTGTGGTGATAAAATAGACTCTACTGTAGCAATCATAAAGCGTCAAACACCTGGACCTTTCAAAGAAATTAAAACGGGTAGCAGTGTGACTTTGTTTTATGACTGTGATACAATCAAGCCTTAACATCATGGCACAACTTATGTTTTCTTGGACTAAAAACACACTCATGAAACAGTTGCTTACATTATTAACGTTATTTTGTTTCATGGGAGCGTTTGCACAAAAGGACAGTTTAATATATTCCTACGAAGCAGGAGTAATTGACAGCAACACCATTAAATTATCTGACAGTCTTTCTATGGATACTGTTATACCAGGTACAATTAAATACTTTTACAACACAGAAATTGACAGTTTAATCGAGTTTCAAAAAAACTTCAACATTAAAAAATGTCCGAAAACGGTAAAAGGTTTTAGGGTTCAAATTTATTCTTGTTCTGGAATTTCATGTCAAGAAAAAGCAAACAAGAACTACAACCAATTTTTAATAGCATACCCTGAAATTCCTGCTGAAAAAATTTGGGATCCGCCAAGTTACAAAGTACGAGTTGGTAATTGCAGGAATCGCTTTGAGGCAGAGCAAATTAAAAGTAAAATTAAAGAGGATTTCCCTTTCATTTTTATTGTGCCTGATTTTATTGATTCACCTTTCAAAGTGGGTTGTAAAGACCTAAAGTAATTTAGGTTTTAATTGAAGCCATCCTTCACTCATATATACTCTAGCCATTTGGCTTTTCTGTTTGAGTATTTGTGTACCTTTGCCCTACTTTTTTTCAAAACATTCAAGTTACGCCCATGGTTTCTGTAGATAACATTCGAATTTCCTTTAACGGAAATACTCTTTTTGACAAAGTCACTTTTCAAATTAAAGCGGGACAACGCGCCGGATTAATTGGAAAAAATGGAGCTGGAAAATCCACTTTACTAAAAGCTTTATCAGGTTTAGTGGACATTGACCATGGACAAATAATATTAGGGAAAAATGAAAGCTTAGGGTATTTAAAACAAGACCTAGCCTTACAAGGTGATCTTAGCGTTCGAAAAGAAGCTGAAAAAGCTTTTGAAGAAAGCTTGCGCGCAAAACAAAAATTAGAGGACTTATCAGAAGAGCTTACTGTGCGAACTGACTATGAATCCGATGCGTACCAAGAATTAATTCAAGAAGTAAGTGATTTAGGAATGCAATTGGAATTACTTGATGAAAGCAGTCAAGAAGGGAAAATAGAAAGAATTTTGATGGGTTTGGGGTTCAAACGAGAAGAGCTTGACAAGAACATTCAAGAATTTAGTGGTGGATGGAGAATGCGAGTGGAACTAGCTAAAATTTTACTGCAAGAGCCAGCCGTATTGTTACTGGATGAACCTACCAATCACCTAGACATAGTATCTATCCAATGGCTTGAAAAATACTTAAAAAACTACAGCGGAATCATTGTGTTAATATCCCATGACCAGGAATTTTTAGACCAGGTAACTAACAGGACGATTGAAATCGTTAACAAAGGCATCATGGATTTTCATGTCCCTTATTCAAAGTACTTGGAGCAAAAAGAAATTCATTTTGAACAGCTAAGGGCATCCAAAGTCAACCAAGACAAAAAACTTGAAGAAATGGAGCGTTTCATTGAAAGGTTTCGTGCAAAAGCTTCAAAGTCCAATCAAGTGCAATCACGTGTTAAAGCTTTGGAAAAAATAGAACGAATTGTAGTAGAGGAGCATGAGGTTGCTGCTATGAAAATCAGGTTCCCTGAACCACCCAGGGGGAGTAAACAAGTTGCCTCCGTGATCAATGTCAATAAAACTTATGGCGAAAAAATAGTCCTTGACAAAGTTAACCTCATCATTGGAAGGAATGAAAAACTTGCCTTTGTTGGAAAAAATGGAATGGGAAAATCCACTTTGTTAAAGATAATTGTGGACGAGGTAAAAACTACCAGTGGTATTTCCGAACTTGGACAAAACACTTCGTTAGGTTACTATGCACAGAATCAAGCTGAGGAATTAGATTTAAACAAAACCGTTTTTAGCACCATTGATGACATTGCGAAAGGTCCTGTGAGGTTAAAAATTAGAGATTTATTAGGGTCGTTTTTGTTTAAGGGTGAGGACATTGACAAAAAAGTATCCGTGCTTTCTGGGGGTGAAAAAGCCAGACTAGCCCTTTGCAAACTGTTACTTGAACCGTACAATTTGTTGGTCTTGGATGAGCCAACTAACCACTTGGACATCCTATCTAAACAAATATTAAAGGATGCTCTCGTAAATTACAGTGGCACCATGATAGTGGTTTCACACGACAGGGCTTTTTTAAGAGGTCTAACTGATAAAATCATTGAATTTGGCGAACGAAATGTAAAAGAATTTGCTGGTGACATTGATTTCTTTTTGCAACAAAAAAACTTAGACGAAATGTCGGAATTGGATTTGCAAAAAAAATCATCGAAAAAAGGAAACAAGGATAAAAAGGATAAAAAGAGTAAAAAACCAACTCAGGACCGTCAACAACAGCAAGAAGAACGAAAAGTAAAAAATAAAATAGCTTCACTCGAAGTTGAAATTGAGCTACTAGAAAAGAAAAAAAGTGATTTAGAGGTCAAAATATCCGACCCTAAAAATAGTAATGATTTCAAATTATTCGAAGAATATTCAAAAGCAGAAAGCGAATTGAATGAGGTGACATCAAAATGGGAGAAACTAGTTGACTAACTGGTTTTGTTAAGAAACACTTCTCACAAGAATATCATTTTAATATCACCAGTAAAACAAGATATTAAAGAGTTCTTATATTAAATTAAATCTTTTGAAAAGTGCTTGTTTATAAGAAGCACCCATTGGAATTTCTTTGTTAATCTCTTCAAGCTTTACTACCGCATTGACATATTCAATGATATGAATCTTGTCTATGTTCACAATGAACGACCTGTGCACACGAGCAAAACTCTCCTTAGGTAATTTAGATTCAATTTCCTTCATGGTACAATGTAGGGTGTATTTTTCCTTTTCAGTATGAAAAATCACATAGTCCTTCAATGCCTCCACAAAAAACAAATCATCTACGTTCGTTTTTATGAACCTTGATTTATTTTTAATGAAAATATATGGTTTGCTATTTTCCGAATTAGATACAATGGTGGCGTATGCATCTAATTCTTTTCTAACCTTGCTATTTACTTTATGTTTATGTAAAGCCATTTCAATGTTGGTTTTTAAATCAACCTCTTTGAATGGTTTTAAGATATAGCCGTACGGTTCTGTGTTTTTAGCTTTTTCTAGGGTTTGGTCGTCAGCATATGCTGTCAAAAAAACCACTGGTATTTGATGATGTTCTTTTACATGAGCAGAAACATCGATTCCAGTCATGTCTCCTTTGATCATGATGTCCATCAATATGACGTCCGGTTTCGTTCTTTTAGTCAAGTATTCAATAGCCTTTTTTCCCGAAGAAGCTATCCCAAGCACTTCATAACCTAAACTGGTCAAAGATTGCTGAATATCCATTGCAACAATGCTCTCGTCTTCTACTATCAGTACGTTTTTCTTCATAATTTGTGTTATGGTCTCTTGAAGTTAACAATAAACTTAGTCCCGTTTTCATTTTTACATTGAATTTTTCCATCAATTTGGTCAACCAATCCCATAACCAACTGGAGACCAAGAGAATTTGTTTTTTTATAGTTCACATCAGCAGGAAAACCGCTTCCATTGTCTTGGACAATCAAACAATGTCCTTTTCCTGACGAGGTCAAATTTACCGTGATTTTACCCGTGGACTTGTCAGAAAATGCGTGCTTGAATGCATTCGAAATCAGCTCGTTGACAATCAGCCCACAAGATATTCCAGAATCCAGTGACAGGGATACTTTTGACACCTGTAAATCCAAGGTGATTTTTTGTGATTCTGCTTGATACGAAAACAACAAATGGTTACACAACGTCTGTAAGTATTCGGCAAAATTTACTTGTGCTAAATCATTGGACTGATATAAACTTTCATGAATGAAAGCCATCGATTTTATCCTTGATTGACAGTCACTGATGGCTAGTAGAGCTTTTTTATCATCAATGTGAAATGATTGTAATTTTAATATGCTGTTAATTACCTGCAAGTTGTTTTTTACCCTGTGGTGCACTTCCCGTAGCAATACCTCCTTTTGTTGTACGCTCTCTCGGAGCTTAAATTCAGACTTTTTAAGCTCTGAAATATCCTTTACTACTCCAACAGTACCTATCGTTTCTCCATCGTTGTTAATTAACCTAGACGCTGAAACATACGCCGAAAAAGGTAACCCCTTCTTCGTTTTTACCGTCATCTCACCCAAATAACTTCCTTCGTCTATAACTTTTTTTATCAGTTTATCAGTATCCTCCTTTTTGAACAATAAATTCCACACTCCCTTTCCTATAATTTCCTTTTGACTGTACCCAAACATCTTCGTTCCTGCATCATTGAATTCTGTAATCATTCCTTCCTTATCACATGCAACAATGATGTCTAAAGACGAGTTAATGATGCTCTCCGCATATTGCCTGGCAACGGTCAATTCCTCCTGTATTTTTTTTCGCTCTTCGATTTCCTTTTGAAGTACCACGTTTGTTCTTTCGGCAATCTTAGCTCTTAGTTCTTCTCTTTGCGCTTTTTTCCTTGCAGTGATATCCCGTACAATCACTTGTACAAAAGCATCATCACCTAATGAAAAACCACTTAGACTTACCTCAGATTCAAATTGACTTCCACCAAACTTGGTAAATACCCAATCAAAAGATTGAGATTCTCCGGCCAAGGATTTTTGAATTAAGTAATGAAAATTAAGTACTGAATCATCACCATCCAATTGCATGTCAGGCATGAATTGATAAAGCTTTTTTCCTGAAATACCTGAATACCCAGGGCTTTCAAACATGGACAAAGTTTTTTCATTGCAGTCGATTATAGACAAATCCTTAATGATAAAAATAGCATCATTTGCACGTGTGAACAACAACCTATGCTTTAGTTCACTTTGTCTTAATAAGTTTTCCGACTGGACATCTAGATCAATGTTTCGTAGAGAATAATAATTCAAAATCTGCCCTGACAATTCCCTTGCGTACGCTTGTAATTCAATCCAAATGAATGATTTTGTTCTTTTTTGAACAAGTCGAAACTGTATTGTTTGCTTGCGCTTTTTGCTTAGTAAATTCTCTTGTAACTTTTTGAATTTTGAATGGTCGTTTTTGTGAACATGGTCCAGCAATGCAAAATTTTCAAAATCCTGTACCACTTCATCATCTATAATAATCCCTAGTGATTTGTTAAGGAAAATCGTTTTTTCCTTAACATTTTTTTCCACTTGAGTAAGCACTATCCCCTCTTCAATTTCATCTAAAAAAGCAAATATGTCGTGACTTATGCTCATCCAGTGCTTATCTGCTAAATTTTAAACTTTGGGCCGAAGACGTATTGTTTTCAATAACTTTTCCTTGATCGTAAACCTTTGTTCCGTTTACAAACGTAGTCTTGACCTTGGACGAAAAACGAGTTCCTTCGAATGGTGACCATCCACATTTGTACAAAATATTTTCTTTTGACACAGTCCATGCCTCATTCAAGTCCACCAACACTATGTCCGCTTGATATCCTTTTTTTATAAAACCTCGGTTGTACAATCTAAAACAATCTGCAGGTGCATGACAAAGTTTTTCAACAGCTTTTGTTAAACTGATTTTGCCGGATTTGACTAACTCCAACATGGCAACTAATGCATGCTGAACAAGTGGCCCTCCTGAAGGAGCGGCAAAATAACTGTTGTTTTTTTCCTCTAATGTATGCGGAGCATGATCCGTAGCAATGATGTCAATTCTATCATCTAGCACCCCTTGCATTACAGCGTCCCTGTCACTTTTTGATTTTACAGCTGGATTCCATTTGATATTGGTACCATATTTATCATAATCTTCCTGAGAAAACCACAAATGATGAATACAAGCTTCTGCTGTTATTCGTTTGTCCTTTAAGGCCATATCATTGGAAAACAAGCCCACCTCCTTAGCAGTAGATATGTGTAAAATATGCAAACGAGTGTCATGCTTTTTTGCGATTTCAACCGCTAACGATGAAGACAAATAGCAAGCCTCAGCGCTCCTAATTTCAGGATGACAACTAATAGGCACATTGTCACCATATTTCTCCTTGTACAAAGTTGTATTTGCTCGAATTGTTTTTTCATCCTCGCAGTGAGTGGCAATCAATAGTTTACTTTTTGAAAATATGTTTTCCAGTACACTCCGATCGTCCACCAACATATTACCCGTGGATGAGCCCATAAAAATTTTAATTCCAGGAACATCATTAGGCGACACTGCCAATACCTCGTCCATGTTTTGGTTCGTCGCACCAAAAAAGAATCCGTAATTAGCCTTAGAGTTTTTAGCTCCGATTGCCATTTTTTTCTCCCATTCCTCGTGCGTAGTTGTTTGAGGATTGGTGTTAGGCATCTCCATGAAGCTTGTAATCCCTCCTGCTACTGCGGCCCTACTCTCGGTATATATTTCTCCTTTGTGTGTTAATCCAGGCTCTCTAAAATGTACCTGATCATCAATTAGTCCTGGCAATAAATGCAGTCCCGTAGCATCAATTATTTCAACGTTTTCATCGGATAATTCATGTCCTTCCGGCAAAACATCTTTAATTTTATCACCCTCTATAAGGATATTCACCTTTTCGCTTTTTCCTTCGTTGACGACCGTCGCGTTCTTAATGTAAATCATGTTCTAACTAAAAATTAAATAAGTAGTTCAACAATGAACTACGCTTTAAATGTCCTGAACCAACTGGAAATTTTCATTTGCAAAACCCCTAATACAGCTTCTTTAAAAATTCCACTGTGCATTTTTGAATTTCCTTTTTGTCGTTCAGTGAAAATTATAGGCACTTCGGTAATTTTAAAACCAAACTTCCATGCTGTGAATTTCATTTCAATTTGGAATGCATACCCGACGAATTTAACTTTGTTTAAATCAATGGTTTCAAGTACTTTCCTTGTGTAGCATTTAAACCCTGCCGTAGCATCCCGAACTGGCATCCTTGTTATCCATCTCACATAAACTGAAGCAAAATAACTCATCAGGACTCTACTCATAGGCCAATTTACAACGTTTACTCCTGTCACATATCTTGATCCAATTGCTAAATCAGCTCCGTCCTCCTTGCACGCTTTTAGTAGAAGCAACAGGTCTTTTGGATTATGAGAAAAATCGGCATCCATTTCAAAAATGTATTCGTATCCCTTTGGTAAGGCCCAATTAAAACCATGAATATAAGCTGTTCCCAATCCCAACTTTCCTTTGCGCTCTTCAATGAATAATCGATCTGAATTATTCTGCATTAACGTTTTTACCACATCCGCTGTTCCATCAGGAGAGCCGTCGTCCACAATCAAGACATGAAATGGCTCCTCAAGAGAAAAAACAGCGTGTATAATGTCCTTGATGTTATCAATTTCATTGTAAGTAGGAATAATAACTAGAGTCTCAGCCATTTGATTAATTAAGTAGGTAGTGAAGTTAACTAACTTCACTTTTTTTACCAACTATTTTAGAAACGTTAAAACTTCCTGAACAAAGTCTTTTTGATTTTCAGCATGCAGCCAGTGACCAGCATTGTTTATTTGCACTAAATCTGAGACAGGGAAACACGCCTCTATCAATTCCAAATCCTCGTCCTTGATGTAGTTGGAATTTTCACCTTTTAAAAACAGCGTAGGGTTAGTAAAATAAACATGACCATCCAAGGCCTCCCCTATGTTTTCAATTTGAGTAGAAAGTGTTTCTAAATTGAACTTCCAACCCATCTTTTCCTTTGACACCCACGTAAGTCCTTTAAGTAAAAACTGACACACTCCAGGATCCTTGATGTATTTAGCAAGTACGTACTCCACTTCCCTTCTATTGTTCACTTTATTAAAATCAACAGCAGTCAATGCTTTAATGATCAGTTGATGATGCGGTTCATAGTATTTTGGAGCAATGTCAGCAACGATTAATTTATCAAGTTTATGAGGGAAATCTACTGCGAATTGCATCACTGTTTTTCCTCCCATTGAATGACCCAGTAAATGGGCGTGCTCCACGATTTCACTACTCATGAACTCGTCTAAATCAACTGACATCAATGAATAATTGTGTTCTTTGTAGTGCGGAGATTTTCCGTGATTTCTTTGATCCAGAATGTATACCGTATAATCTTTTGCGAAAATTTTAGCTACACTCTGCCAATTGTCTAATGAACCGAACAATCCGTGTAAGATAATTAAGACTTGTTCCCCATCTCCAAATTTTTTGAAATTGAGCATCTTTATTCGCTTAAACAATCAAGGTACGCTTTGATCGTAGTGTTTAATCCCAAATATAAAGCGTCAGCAATTAAAGCATGACCAATTGAAACCTCTTTTAACTCAACCATATTTTTGGAAAAATAAGTAAGATTTTCTAGGCTTAAGTCATGCCCTGCATTAAGTCCAATGTTTAACTCCTTCGCTATTGTAGAAGCTTGTATATATGGCTCAATGGCCTCCTTTTTGTTCAATAAATATCCTTGAGCATAAGGTTCTGTGTACAACTCGACTCGGTCAGCCCCAATTTCCTTTGCGGCCTCAATTTGAGTTAAGTTAGTACCTGTAAACAAAGAAACTCGAATGTTTTTTTGTTTGAACCTAACAACAACTGAATTTAAAAAATCAGCATCACTGATCACATCCCACCCAGCATTGGATGTAATAGCTTCAGGAGGATCTGGCACTAATGTTACTTGAGCTGGTTGAATATCCAGTACCATTTCTATAAAATCTTCTGTAGGATAACCTTCGATGTTAAACTCAGTAGTTAACACTTTTTTTAAATCACGGACATCTTGATAGCGCACATGACGTTCATCAGGACGAGGATGTACTGTAATTCCTTGCGCTCCAAATCTTTCACAATCAAGTGCCACCTGAACCAAATCAGGTACATTACCTCCCCTAGCATTTCTAAGAGTAGCAACTTTATTGATGTTAACACTTAATTTTGTCACTTTATTTGATGTAATTTTCGTAATCTTCCATGCTTTTTTGAAGTACTATTTTTGCTTCCTCCGCTCCATAAACATGTGTAATTTCACATTCTACAGCTTCATTCGAATCAGGGTTTTGCTTGTATGTGACAAAATAATGTTTCAAGCGACTGATTAGTCTTGCTGGGCAATCCGTAATGTCGTTAAAGTTATAAATTTCGTCTTGATCAAGCACAGCAATAATTTTATCGTCTGCCTCTCCTCCGTCAATCATCCTCATCCCACCAATTATTCTAGCTTTTACTAACAAATCACCATGAGAAATATTTCTTTCTGTAAACACGCAAATATCTAGTGGATCACCATCACCCACTGTATTTCTTCCCGTTTTTTCGTTGCAATACGCTGCTACGATTTCACCACAATATGTTTTTGGTATAAAACCATACAATGCAGGAACTATGTTTGAAAACTTTTGAGGTCTGTCAATCATCAAGTAACCTGATTCTTTGTCTATTTCGTATTTCACTGAATCACTTGGAACCATTTCAATGAACGCCGTTACTTTATTAGGTACATCGTCTCCTAAACTAATCCCATGCCATGGATGTGGCTTAAATGCAATCTTTTTCATTTGGCAAAGATATTGAACTTGTACAGTTATCAAACAAGATGGTCAAAAAAAAAGCGAGCAAATTAATGCTCGCCTTTTTTACAATATGAAATTGTTCTTATTTTATTTCAATGGTAGTTTCAAGGCTTGCTTGATCATTGATCACTTGCTCTATCACTTGTTCAATTTTTTGATTAGTGTCAGCACCGTGGTTTTCTTCACTTCCATGACCACCACCCAATATTGGAGCGATAACTAAACCAATTAAACAAGTTAACTTAATTAAAATGTTCATTGACGGACCTGAAGTATCTTTGAATGGATCTCCAACTGTATCTCCAGTTACTGCAGCTACGTGAGCATCAGAACCTTTGTAAGTCATTTCACCATTAATTTCAACACCTGCTTCAAAAGATTTTTTAGCGTTATCCCAAGCACCACCTGCGTTGTTTTGGAATATTGCCCAAAGAACTCCTGACACTGTTACACCAGCCATATAGCCTCCTAACATTTCAGCAACCATTTTGTTGTCATCCATGTAAAATAATTTACCAACTAATACTACTGCAATTGGAAAACCAATTGTAAGTAAACCTGGTAACATCATTTCTCTTAAAGATGCTTTTGTAGAAATGTCTACACATTTAGCATAGTCAGGTTTAGCTGTCCTTTCCATAATACCTGGAATCTCTTTGAACTGACGCACAACTTCGTTCACCATTTCCATTGCTGCTTTACCTACCGCGTTCATAGCTAATGCTGAAAACACAACTGGAACCATTCCACCAACAAATAACATTGCTAAAACTGGAGCTTTAAAAATGTTAATTCCATCAATTCCAGTAAACG
>JBLIAZ010000047.1:0-14514 GCA_047631875.1 Saprospiraceae bacterium | reverse complement strand
CCTCGTAAACTTCGCCGGAGGAGGAATTGTCATTACCGACCTAAAAGGAAAGATTATATACGTCAATCCAGCAATTGGTGAAATGCTTGGTTATTCTCAGAAAGAACTAATTGGAGGTTCTGTCAAAGACATTACTGACCCAGAAGATCTAATTTCAACCAGGAATGCAATTAAAGAGGCTTCCATTAACCCTGGTTATCAAGTGCAACTTGAAAAGATTTACTTAAAGAAAAATGGTAGTCGATTTTACGGGCTGACCACAGTAAAGTCTTTCGTGGCGGAAGGTGAAACCTTATTATCTGCTTTTATCAATGATTTTTCTGACCAATATATAGCACGACATAGAATTGAAAAACAATACAGGGACATTGTTGAATTGGCTGATGACATAATTTTCTCGGTAGATCCAAGCGGTAATTTTTTATATGGTAATACCAAATCGCAAGAAGTTACGGGATTAAGTGAAGAAGAACTTTTAAAAGCGAATTATTTGTCATTGGTTTCACCATCTTATAAGAAAGAGGTAGAAGAGTTTTTTTACCAACATTTTTTGAGTAAAAATGATAAAATGC
Source organism: Saprospiraceae bacterium (assembly GCA_047631875.1). Lineage (GTDB taxonomy): Bacteria > Bacteroidota > Bacteroidia > Flavobacteriales_C > JBLIAZ01. The sequence goes on along the minus strand of JBLIAZ010000047.1, from coordinate 13,942 downwards.
AATACACTTTTCCAATAGTAGACTCGGCTGGTGAACTGTGTTGGTTAGATCAGAAGCTAAATACAATCTGGGATGTAGATCGAATTAAAATTGTAGGATATACAGCTGTTGCACGAAAGATTACCAATGAAAGAGAGACCAGACAAAAATTATTTGAAAGTGAAAATCACTATCAGGCATTGTTTCACCAGTCTCCTATTCCTAAAAGCCTGGAGGACTTTTCATTGGTAAAAAAATACATTGATAAATTAAAAGGTAGTGGAGTAAAAGGCTTTGATATTTATTTTACTGATCATCCCGAGGAGATTAAAAAATGTGCGTCACTAGTAAAAGTAATAGAAAAGAACAAACAGGTATTGAACCTTCATGGTGCAGCGAATGAGAAAGAGCTCAATGAGAACATCAGTCAAGTGTTCACAGCGCAAACACACCAAACGTTCAAGCAAGAGTTAATAGGTATAGCTGCAGGGAGGTCATTGTTTGAAACTCAAACAGTCGTCAAAACATTAAAGGGAGAGGAGCGTCACGTAGAATTAAAGTGGATGGTTATGCCAGGTTATGAAAGTACTTTGGAGAAAGTAATGATAACCACAGCAGATGTAACCGAATCGATTGCTTCAGAAAAAGCGTTAAAAGAAAGTAAATTACATTACGAAACCCTGTTTCAAAACATAAGTGTTCCCATTATAATTAGTGATCCTGTCAATGCAAATATTGTGGAGGTGAATCAGGTAGCAGTTGCAACATTAGGATACAGTGAACGAGAATTATTGGGGATGAACATTGCTGATTTAGATGATGATCACGATTTAAGTTATGTAGTTTCTGCCTTACAAAGATGTTATGACGAAGGATTAGTGGAGGGAGAAACCAAATGGAGGAACAAGGCTGGACAGGTACGGCATATTTCAGTCAAAAATTCATTGATAAAAATTGCAGGTAAAGATCGAATTTTATCTGCTTGTACTGACATCACAAAATTAAAGCAACTGAATTCTGAAAATGAACGGTTTAGGACGGTAATGAATGATGCTCCTTTTGCAATTTACATTACTGATTTGGATGGGAATTTAATTGATGCCAACAGGACAGCTACAAAACACTTAAAATTCACAAAAAGAGAACTGCTGACCTTGTCAATGGAGGACATTGAGGTACATTTTGATGAAAATAAAAATACACTTCGAAATATCGAATTTAAAGAAACCATTAAGAACCGAGATGGTTCCGCCTTTAGTACTTATTATAAGAGAAAGGATACTTCTTTATTTCCAGCTAACGTAACTATTACAGGAGGTAAAATAGGTAATGAGGAATACATTGTGGCATCGGTTTTTGATGATACGAAATCGAAAGAAAACATCACGAAAATAAAGGAACAAAACCAAGTATTAAAAATCATTCAAACACTTCAGAGTGAATTTATTTCTGGAGCAAATTTACACGAGCAATTTACTGGTTTTTTAGACAGCCTACTTTTATACACTAAAAGTGCTTTTGGTTTTATTGGTGAAATTTTAACTGAGGATGGTGTTCCGTATCTGAAAACGCATGCGATTACTGATATTTCATGGGATGGAGAAACTAAATTGTTGTACGATGAAATGAACAAGAAAGAATTTGAGTTTAGAGGTTTAAAAACTTTGTTTGGCTTCACTATTTTAACGGGGGAGATGTGCATTTCCAATGACCCTCAAAATGACCCTGGAGGTGTTGGAATTCCTCATGGACATCCGCTTTTAGAATCGTATATTGGAATCCCTATTAAAGTAGGTGAAGAATTGATAGGAATGGTCGGTTTAGCGAATAAAAAGAAAGGGTATGATGAAAGTATTGTGGATGATTTAAAGTACTTTATCAGTACTTATTCTATTATGATTCAAGCCATGCGTACAAAGCAAGATAAGCATAAAACAGAAGTGCAATTAAAGGAACTAAACAAGGCTTTAAAGAAAGAGGTGGATTTTAGAAAATCGATTCAAAAGTATTCTATTGATGTAGAGGAAAAGGAAAGAAAAAGGGTTGCGCGGGACTTACACGATGGTTTAGGACAAAGACTAACAGCGGCTAAGTTGTCGTTAGGGGCTATTAAAAACAGTAAAAATCTTAAGGGTCATGTGTCAGAGATACTTGATGAATCCATTACGTTAATTGAAAGTTCAATGAGTGAGGTAAGGACCATTTCACAAGATATTTTACCCGTGGTATTAAGCGATTTTGGGTTAAGTGAAGCTTTGGAGAAAGTTTGTAATCAAGTAAATGAAAGCACGGGTATAGTATTTAACTTTTCTACTGCAGGAGTAATTCCTCCAATTGAGGATTTTGTTAAAACTAGTTTGTATAGGATTGGTCAGGAATGTATCAATAACGCCACTAAATATTCAAAGTCCACAAGCATCGAAGTAAAAGTGGAATACAGTGAAAAGGAAAATGCACTGAGTTTATTAGTGAAAGATTTCGGAGTTGGTTTTGATCAAAAAAAGGTAAAAGGAGGGATGGGCCTGAATAATATCCGAGAAAGAGCAGCGATGATTAAAGCAAAGGTGAAAATACAAAGTAAATTAAATAAAGGGACTGGGATACAAGTAAAATATTTATTTTAGCAACATGGAAACGATTAAAGTACTGTTAGTGGACGATCATCACATTATAAGACATGGTTTAAAGCTGTTATTTTTATCAGAAGAAAGCATTGAAGTGGTGGGGGAAGCAGGTTCTGGAAATGAGGCGATAGCGTTTTTACAAGGAAACAAAGAGGTGGATGTGATTATTTCGGATGTGACCATGGATGACATGGACGGCATTACAATGGTTAAACATGTGACAAAGAAGTTTGGAATTAACGTGATGATGCTTACCATGCATCTGGATGAAAAATACATAACTGAGGCTATGTCAAGCGGCGCTAAAGGTTATTTGGTGAAAGATTCCAGCGAGAAAGACATAATAGAAGCTGTGAAATCGGTAAGCAGGGGAGAGATTTATTTAACAAAAACCGTTTCCGATGTACTTGCTAAGTCCTTGTTAAGGAAATCACATAACAAATCGGTTGAGCAGGAAATGAGCTTGACACGCCGAGAAAAAGAAATATTAGGGTACATTGTGGAAGGTTTGAATAATCGAAAAATTGGTGCCAAATTGGACATTAGTGAACGAACCGTAAATGCTCACCGTTACAACATGATGAAAAAACTCAAAGCAAACAATACCGCGGATTTAGTACGTATTTCCTTAAGGTATAATCTAGCAGGTTGAGTAAAGCATTCTTTTTGTATTCTATAAACTTCTAATTTCTGTAGCATAATACCTTATGCAAGGTGGTTTTGTTGAGACAACAATTTATTTATGTTTAGAGCTGAATGGTTTATCTGCTTTAAAAGCTCCAAGTTTCCTGCTTCCATGTTAACAAAGTGTTAACTTATGAACATTTGAAAAAATAGCGTGATAAAACATTGAATTAGCCTGCTCAAATTCGTTATTTTGTACCGTAAATATTTAACTGGTTTTTTTAGTAAACAATGGCAAGAGAAAAGCAAATTAAAAGCGCGCTAATATCCGTTTTCGACAAGGAAAATTTGGATGAAATAGTGTTGAAGTTGAATGAGTTAGGAGTAGAGATATTTTCTACAGGAGGAACCCAAACATTCATTGAGTCCTTAGGAGTTCCAGTTGTACCAGTGGAAAATGTAACTGACTATCCTTCAATTTTGGGGGGGAGAGTAAAAACACTTCACCCAAAAGTGTTTGGAGGGATTCTAGGCAGAAGGGAATTGCAAGAGGATGTGGATCAAATGACTCAGTATGCTATTCCAGAAATTGATTTGGTGATTGTGGATTTATATCCTTTTGAACAAACCGTTGCCTCTGGCGCAGATGAGGCTGACATCATTGAAAAAATTGACATTGGGGGGATTTCCTTAATTAGAGCAGCAGCTAAAAACTACAATCATGTGGTGATTGTTCCTTCAAAAAAGCAATATGGCCAGTTGTTGGCGTTGTTGAAGGAAGGCAATGGAGAAACCAGCATTGAGGAAAGAAGGCAATTAGCAAAGGCTGCTTTTAATGTGAGTTCTCATTATGACACGGCAATATTCAGGTATTTTGATGCTGATGAAAAAACGGCATTCAAAGAAAGTTTTGAGGTTTCTCAAACTTTAAGGTATGGTGAAAATCCTCATCAAAAAGGAGCTTTTTTTGGCGACTTATCTTCTATGTTCGATAAACTGAATGGAAAAGAATTGTCGTACAACAACTTGTTGGATGTAGACGCAGCTGTGAATTTAATGGCTGAGTTTGATGAAACAACTTTTGTAATATTAAAGCACAACAACGCATGTGGCGTGGCAAGTAGGCCTACGGTACTTGAATCGTGGAAGGTTGCCTTAGCAGCAGATCCGATTTCAGCTTTTGGAGGTGTATTAATTACCAATGGTGAGGTGGACAAAGCAACTGCTGAGGAAATTCAAAATTTATTTTTTGAGGTACTTATCGCTCCTTCGTATTCAGATGAGGCTGTGGAAGTGTTAACTCGAAAGAAGAACAGAATTATCTTAGTTCAAAAGCCACTTAGAACTGCTTCTGTTACCTACAGGACTGCTTTAAATGGTGTGTTATTTCAGGAAAAAGATTTAACAATGGAAGGTGAAACTGATTTTAATTCAGTCACCCTCACAAAGCCAACTGCACAGGAAGTTAAAGACATGGTTTTTGCATCTAAAATTTGCAAACATACCAAGTCAAACACCATTGTGTTTGCAAAAAACAACCAATTAATATCTAGCGGCACTGGACAAACTTCAAGGGTTGATGCCTTAAGACAAGCGGTGGATAAAGCTGCATCATTTAAGTTTAGTTTGGAGGGAGCCGTCATGGCATCGGATGCTTTTTTTCCATTTCCTGATTGCGTAGAAATGGCAAGAAATGCGGGAATTACAGCCGTGGTACAACCTGGAGGTTCAATCAAGGATCAGGAGTCTGTTGATTATTGTAATGCCAATGAATTGGCAATGGTTACCACAGGAATAAGACATTTTAAACACTGATTGCATTTTTATTTTAAAATAACAACCGACACAAGCACTTCATAAATGGGATTATTTAGTTTTTTGAATCAAGAAATTGCAATTGACCTAGGAACGGCCAATACTTTAATCATTGAAAATGACAAAGTGGTGGTTGACGAACCTTCCATTATTGCAAAAAATAGGATTACTAATGAGGTCATGGCAATTGGTAAAAAAGCCATGCAAATGCATGGTAAAACCCATGAAAACATTAAGACTATTCGTCCACTAAAAGATGGGGTAATAGCTGATTTTGATGCCGCTGAGGAAATGTTAAGGGGGTTCATTAAAATGATTAACCACGGAAAGAAAAGATTATTCAGTCCAACTAACATCAGGATGGTGATTTGTATTCCTTCAGGGATTACAGAGGTGGAAAAAAGAGCAGTGAAGGATTCAGCTGAACATGCAGGAGCAAAAGAAGTTAGGTTGATTCAGGAACCTATGGCAGCAGCTATTGGTATTGGAATTGATGTAGAAGAGCCAATGGGGAACATGGTAATTGACATCGGAGGTGGAACAAGCGAAATCGCTGTGATTGCTTTAGGAGGGATTGTTTGTGATAAATCGATTCGTGTTGCTGGGGACGAATTTACTCAAGACATTGAGGATTACATGAGGCGTCAGCACAACATATTGGTTGGAGAGCGTTCGGCTGAAAGAATCAAAATTGAAGTGGGATCAGCAATGACTGAACTTGACACCCCCCCAGAAGACTATGCAGTGCATGGCAGGGATTTAATGACAGGAATTCCAAAGGAAATAACAGTATCATATAAGGAAATTGCACATTGTTTGGACAAGAGTGTGAGCAAAATTGAAGCTGCTGTAATGAGCGCCTTAGAAATGACTCCTCCAGAATTATCGGCAGACATATACAGGGTTGGAATTTATTTGGCTGGTGGAGGGTCGATGTTACGAGGCTTGGATAAAAGAATTTCCATTAAAACAAAGCTTCCTGTACACGTGGCCGAAGATCCGCTTAGGGCTGTGGCACGAGGGACAGGTATTGCATTGAAAAACTTCGAAAGGTTTCCGTTTTTAATGAAATAATGAATGTATTTTAAGTTTGGAGATTAAGCATGAACAGAATAGTTAAAGTTTTTTCCGAGCACTACGTTTTAATATTATTCATTTTTTTACAAGTAGTTTCATTGTCCGTTATATTTCAAGGTAAAAATTACCATCGAAGTGTTTTTATTGATTCGCTGAATAATATTACAGGTGGAACATACAGTTTAATCAGTGATTACCAACATTTTCTCAGGTTAAAAGAGGACAACTTGTCTTTGGCAATGGAAAACGCTGATTTGCGTGCCGTACTGCCATTTTCTGTTCAAAAAGTCAACCAAGAATATGTACTTGTATCGGACAGTTTATACAGGCAAAAGTACTTGTACCGGAATGCGCAAGTAATTGACAATTCAATTAACAAAAAAAATAATTATTTGATATTAAACCTTGGTGCAAATGATGGAATGATGGAAGAAATGGGGGTGGTAACGAGTAACGGTGTGGTTGGAATGATTGTGGAAGTTGCTAACCATTATTCAAAAGCCATTTCTTTTTTAAATTCTAACACCAGGGTTTCTTGTAAAATTCAACGGAATGATGCAGCAGGGATCTTGTATTGGAATGGACTCGATTCGAAATCAGCAATATTGGAGGATTTGCCCCTGACCACTGAGGTTTTGGTGGGAGATACCATCATGACTTCAGGATATTCCTCTATTTACCCCAAAGGAATCTTGGTTGGAGTAGTGAAGGAGGTAGCTGACAATCTCGAAAAGCAAATGCTGGATATCAGTATCAGTTTAACTTTGGATTACAATACGTTAAACCATGTTTACGTCATTGATAATTTAGACAAGGATGAACTGGAAAACCTAAAATCACAAGGCATTGACGATTAAAAACATTAGATATTACACGCTTTGGTTTATCGGCTTGCTGTTCTTACAGGTGGTTGTACTAAGCAACTTGAACGCAAGTAAGTATGTATTTCCGTTTGCTTACGTATTGGTTCTTTTTATATTTCCAAAATCCATTCCACGATGGTTGTTACTGTTTATAGGTTTTGGATTGGGTTCTGTCGTTGACGCATACTTACATTCTTATGGTACCCATGCCTTTTCGTGTACCATCATTGCTTTTATTCGCCCCTTTTTACTGGCTACTGTTGCTCCTAAAGATTTTGCTTCGGACGATGGCGCTATCACGGTTTATGACTTAGGATTTCAAAAGTATTTACTATACACTGGGGTGCTCGTGGTGATCCATCATTTGTTTGTCTTTTTGATTGACGAATTACGCGTTGATGCTATTTTCACCTTGATTAAACAACTGTTAGTTAGCAGCGTTGTAACCATGTTTATTATATTGTGTTTGCAATATGTTTTTAACAAGAAAAAGTAGTACAGCTTAATGAACAGCATTCAAAACAGGAAGTATTTCGTTGGAGGTTTTTTTCTGTTTTTTGCCGTTTTGTATTTGTTACGGGTGTTCTATATCCAAATTTTTACGGATCAGTATTTTGAAAGGGCAAAAAGGGTTTCAATCGAGAAAGTTGAAGAATACCCTATGCGTGGAAACATCTATGACCGGAATGGGCAAGCATTGGTGCAGAATGAAATAGCGTATGACATCATGTACACACCGTACCGATCAAAAATTGACACCCTTAATTTTTGCGAATTATTAGGCATAGATACTTCTGAATTTAATGCGAGGGTAAAAAAAGCAAAAAGATATTCTTATAGGAAGGCCTCTGTATTTGAGCCCTTGATTACCAGCAGTGAATTTGGCCCTATTAGGGAAAAGCTCCATCAATTCAAAGGCGTGTCCGTTAAAAATAGGACGGTGAGGAAATATCCTTATTCGGCAGCTGGTCATGTACTGGGATATTTGACGAGGGTAAGTAAAAGACATCAAAAGAAGGATGATTTTTATGGAGAAAGCGATTACATAGGAAGTTCAGGGATTGAAAGTTACTATGAGAAGGAGCTCAGGGGAAAAAAAGGATTCAAGTATTTTTTACGGGACATCAACGGAAATGCTATTTCATCCTACATGAATGGAGAACTTGATGAAGCGCCAATTTCGGGGTCTAATTTGACTTTGTCTATTTCAGCGGACATTCAAGTATATGGGGAGCTACTTATGCAGGGAAAAAGAGGAGCGATTGTGGCTATCGAGCCTGCTACAGGAGAGGTCTTAGCTATGGTTTCTGGACCGACATATGACCCCAATAAATTGGTGGGACGAAAATTTAGTAAAAATTATTTTGAACTCGAAAATGATCCCAATAAAATTTTGTATCAGAGGGCTTTAAAATCAACGCAGCCTCCTGGTTCGATCATTAAAACAATGCAGAGTTTAATTGCATTGGATTTAAAAGTAGCAAATGAAAATACAAAATATGCTTGTAACAAGGAGCTGGTAGGATGTCATAATCACATGAGTCCGTTGAACCTTCCCCAGTCAATTCAAAATTCATGTAACCCATATTACTTCAAGCTCGTACGAAGTATTTTTTACAATGGACGTCAAAAAGGTAACATGTCGCAGTTAAGGAAGGGCATGGATTTGTGGGAAGAATACGTCAGATCTTTTGGGTTTGGGAGCAAAATGGGAATTGATCTATATGGCGAAAGAGAGGGTAACGTACCTGACACCCGTGAGTACGATTTAATATATGGTAAAAACAGATGGAATTACCGCACAATATACTCTTTAGCAATTGGGCAGGGTGAGTTTTCTTTGACTCCTTTACAGATGGCAAATTTGGCGGTCGTGATTGCTAATAAAGGACACTATATTACACCTCATTTCATAAAAAAGATCAATGATTCAGTTGTAGACTATACATTGGATGAGTTTTTTCATCGGACCATGGTACACAAAAGTAATTTTGATTTGGTGCAAAAAGGTATGCAATGGGTGGTAGAGGAACCTGGAGGAACTGCATCGCGAGCGAGGATTGACAGTGTAGTGATTTGTGGGAAAACAGGAACTTCTCAAAACCCTCACGGAGAGGATCATTCAGTATTCATTGCCTTTGCTCCAAAAGACAACCCTAAAATTGCCATTGCTGTATTTGTTGAGAATGCAGGTTCAGGTGGAATCATGGCTGCTCCTATTGCAAGTTTAATAGTAGAGAAATACTTAAAAGGAGAAGTGAAGCGTAAAAAATTGGAAGAAAAAATAATAGCAACAAAGCTGTACGAATAATGGGCTCGAGCAGGAAAAACATAATATATAATATTGATTGGGTAATTGTCCTTGTATTTCTTGCTTTGGTATTTTTTGGTGTGACCAATATTTATGCGGCGGATTACAATCCAGATTATGATTTTTTTGATTTGTCACGTCGTTCTGGTAAACAATTCATGTGGATCGGGATTAGTGTGTTGGTGGCATTTGTGATCATGCTCATTGATAGCAGGTTCATCTACAATATGGCTTTTCCGCTTTACATGGTAATGTTACTGTTGCAGGTATTTGTGTTTTTGTTTGCAAAGGAAGTCAATGGTGCCAGGGCATGGCTGGAAATAGGACCGTTTAAGGTGCAGCCTGCAGAATTTTGTAAATTTGCTGCTGCGTTAGCATTGGCTGTATATTTATCAAAAATAAACATCAGAATAAAGAAGGAACCGACTTCTATTCATAACCTGGGAGTGTTTTTTTTTAAAATGTTTAGAGGGAAGAAAGTGTGGTCTTTTTCGGACCTTAGTTTGGAGCAGCATGTCATTCCTTTTGCGATAATTTTCAGCCCCGTAGTACTTATTTTACTTCAGCAAGACACGGGAACAGCCATCGTGTTTTTTACTTTGTTTTTTGTTTTGTTCCGGGAAGGAATCATTGGTAACTCCATGTACTTAGCCTTGATAGTAATATTCATTACCATTTTGACTTTGATGTTAGGGAAAGCTGCTACCATTACGATTCTAGGTTTCGTAGGTTTTGTTTTTTACGCTGCATTCATCAAAAAAACACAAAAGGCGATGTTGAGCATTGCGTTTATGATTGTCTTTTTAGTTTTCCGCAACGTATTCAACTTAAATCCAGCAGTGGACACGTACGTTGTGTTGTCATGGATTGCCTTCAGTTTTATTCAGAATTATTTTAGGATTGAGGCATGGAAAAGGGTAGAAAAAATAGTGGTGCTTGGAGCCCTTTTGTTATCAATAGGCTTCGTGTACAGTGTCAATACATTTTATGACATTTTACAACCTCATCAACGTGTGAGGGTGGATGTGATTTTAGGTAAAGTACAGGACAGAACCATTGGTTTTCAAACGGAACAAAGCATGAACGCCATAGGTTCAGGAGGTTTTTTCGGCAAAGGATTTTTGAATGGTGCATTGACAAAAGGGAATTGGGTGCCAGAGCAAAGCACTGATTATATCTTTTCTACAGTGGGTGAAGAATGGGGATTTGTTGGAGCATTTTCAGTGATTTCTCTTTTTATATTTCTGATTCTTAGGATTTTATATCAAGCTGAAAAACAAAGAAATTCTGCTTATAGGATTTATGGTTATGGGGTAGCGTCAATCTTTTTTTTCCACTTGCTTGTCAACATTGGAATGACCATTCAAGTAATGCCAGTGATAGGAATACCCCTTCCTTTTTTTAGCTATGGTGGGTCATCGCTTCTGTCATTTACAGTGTTGTTGTTTCTGTTTTTGAAGTTTGACAGTCAAAGGTTGGAAGGACTGTAGTATTTAGCGTAAAGCTAATAACCAGAGCTCGTGTGGATTGGCAATTCAATTATGGATGACACAAACGAGGGTGGTTCCGCTGAGGTGTTGAACCGTATCTACTTTATCTTACCAGTGTAATCGTTCCCATTTTGTCAATGATTCTGTACTGGTAGTTTTCGTCGTATCCAGTTATTTTGGCTTTCCAAATGTAGACATCTTCTTGAACCTCATGCCCATTCATGGTGCCATTCCAGTGCGTACTTCCATCCGTACTTTTGAATACTATTTCACCCCAACGATTGAATATGGTCAATTCAAATGTTTCTGCATTGTGACCAATTACAGTAAAAGTTTCGTTGATACCATCACTGTTTGGTGAAAAGGCGTTTGGAACATACAATGAAATTGGACATTTTTCCTTAACCTCAATGTCTATCGTTACTGTACATTTCTTGTTGTCATATACTGTCACCGTATAAACCCCTTCGTTTTGAGCATTTGCTATCGGAGCAGTACTTAATGAATGTGACCATTCGTAGTTTTCGCCCACCACATTAGTAAAAATGGTGAAGTTTTTATCATACTCAAAGCAATGGCTAAATTGCGGAGTTTCTAATAGTTCAGGGAAAGCGTCGAACCTTACTTTTATACTGTCCATTGTCACACATGTTTTTCCGTTGGTGGTTAAACTTGCTGTTGCGTAATGTGTCCCGGTGGTAGTCACTGTATTTACATACCCATTGACACCGTTAGACCAAGAAACAGCGTCAGAGGAAATAGCATCCAGGGCTATACTTTCTCCCTCACAAGCTATCGTGTCTCCAGCTATAGACACTGATGGGTAACCTACAGAGACAAGTAGAGTGGTGTCTGAGGCTGAACAAAATTTATTGCCAATGTTTAAAAGGGCCGTTACAATGTGTATGCCGTCCGTACCTGTGTTTAATCCACCTGAAATAACATCACCAGATGATGACCAATCGTAAATGTAATTTGGGTCAATGTTGTTTGGGTTGATGATTGTAGTTGTTCCAGTACAATGGTAATGTACATCGTTTAAATCAACCGAGACATTTTGGAAGTTAACTGGTACAGCTGTGCCTGTGCTAGTACATCCTAAAGCGTCTGTAATTGTTACTGAAAGCAGGCCGTGCTGGGTAGTGAGTATTGTGCTATCATTCGTAGTTCCGTTTGACCAAAGATGTGCGTCAACGGTATTTCCAGTAGTTACAATCACAGTATCTCCAAGGCAAGCAATGTTGGTGGAATTTGTTATGTTGATCGCAGGTTTGGCGTTTACGGCAACTGTAATGTTGTCGTTCCCCGTGCAGTTGTCATTATTTTTAACAGTGACACTGTAAACCCCTGCTGTACTAACCATCAGAGTCTGAGAATTTGAGCCGTCACTCCATGAGAAGCTTGATCCAGCCGAAGCAGTTAGTGTCGCCGTGCTGTCATCACAGATAGTCATGTCAGGACCTAAATCTACATTTACGGCAGCTCCTAATTTTATGATTACGGTATCTACTGCAACGCAATTGTTACCGTCAGTTACTTCTATAAAGTATGTCCCTGCCGCCACAATGTTTATACTTTGCAAAGTGCTGCCAGTACTCCATGTGTATGTACTTCCAGGGTTCCCTGCGTTTCTAGTATAAAATATAACGTCACAAAAAGTAGAATCAGGACCAAGATCAACCACTGTATTATTGATGACAGCTGTTACGGTTATTGAGTCACGAGCAACACAATTATCACTGTTTGTTACGTCAACAAAATAAATACCCGCAGAAGTGATATTGATGGTTTGCAAGGTGGCACCTGTATTCCAAAGAAAGGATTCTCCCGTATTTTGTGCATCCAACGTCATAGTGATTCCATTACAAGATGAAACATCCTGTCCAAGACTAACTATTGGAGCAGTGCTGGTTTGTACTATCAAAGTATCTCTGCCTTCACAATTGTTTCCGTCAGTCACAAGTACATGGTAAATCCCAGCTGTATTTACTGTGATGTCTTGGGTTCCAGCAGCGTTACTCCATAAATAGGTAGCGCCAGGAATTCCACTTTTTAGACTCACATTAGCCCCGTCACACAATGTGGTGTCTTGTCCTATGTTTACGCTTAAATTGTTCGAAAATTGAACTATAATTGTGTCAGTTCCTGCACAGGTGGAACCTGCTGTGGTTACATCCACATAGTACGTTCCAGGGCCAGTAATCAGTATGGTTTGAGTACTAGCAGTCGTATTCCATAAGTAATTATAACCAACGCCTGTTCCGGCATCCAATGTCAGGGTGTTTCCATTGCAAATTGCCGTGTCGCCACCCAGTGAAATTATTGGTCCCGCCTTGGTGCTTACTTCCACAGTATCCTTTCCTTCGCATCCGTTGCCATTTGTGACGATTACGGAATATGTTCCAGTAGCCGAGGCATCAATAGTAGCTGTTGTAGCTGCTGTGTTCCATAAGTAAGTAGCGTTTGCAGTAGTCGCATCTAAAATAAAATTTTCACCTGAGCACAATGCTGTGTCCGGCCCGAGATTAACCGACAATGAACCTATACTTACCTGTATGCTGTCCGTGCCTATACAACCATTGCTGTTTGTCACATTTACATAATATTTCCCAGCTGTGTTCACAAAAGTAGTCTGTGTAGAACCGGTGCCAATGCCACTCCAAAGGAAAGTTGAACCTACGTTCCCAGCGTCGAGGGTCATAGATTCACCAACACACAAAGTTGTGTCGTTACCTAAATTTACCGTAGGCGCGCCATTTAAACTTACTGTTACACTGTCGGTATCACTACAATTATTTTGGGTGACAATAACCCAATAGTCACCTGCTGCATTAGCAGATAGGGTGGGATTGGTAGTAGCGTCGTTCCATAAGTAAGATACAGCCCCTTGGGTAGCGTCTAAGACAACAGGAAAGTTCTCTGAACATAAACTAGTGTCTAATATATCGAGGGCAGTAGGTTTTGGATTTAAAGTTACATTGATTGTGTCAATAGTCTCGCATCCCGCTGCGTTGGTCACTTTTAAAATATAGTCGTTTGATCCTGTTGTGGAAGCAGTGAAAGTTTGGGTGTTGTTGGCTGGTGTTTCTTGCCATTCATAGGTAGCATGACCCGCTCCCCCATCCATTACGTAGCTTGTTCCACATATTACGGTGTCAT
>JBLIAZ010000046.1:0-14542 GCA_047631875.1 Saprospiraceae bacterium | reverse complement strand
AAGGGCGAAGTAAAACTTCGCCCTAAAAATAGTCTTTTATTTTATATATACTCAAACGACGTAAATTTTCGGGAGTTTTGACGAAGTGTATTTTTTCTTTATCAAGGCAAAAAAATACAGCATAGCTGAGTTATGATTTAGTTTTTTAACGTAGATAAAGGGGAAAAGGACGAGTGAAAAAACCGAAAAGCTATGTGGCTTGAGTATACCCAAACCTCTTTGTTATTCACCAGCAGCACCTTTATCAAGAACATACTCCACATCATTGTGATTCTGAAGGTATGTTGCTGGAACTTGATCAGTAATATCGTTGTAAAGTGATTCTTTTACAATTTCAGCTTTTTTCTCGCCCCAAGCCATCAAATAAACTTTTTTAGCTTTCATTATCGTGGAGACTCCCATTGTGATCGCTTTCTTAGGTACATTTTCTGCACCACCAAAATCAGGTGCTGCATCTGCTATTGTTACCGCATTTAAAACAACCATCCTAGTCACAGAATCCTCAGAAGACCCTGGCTCATTAAAACCAACATGTCCTGTTCTTCCAATCCCTAATATTTGAACATCTAATCCGCCCAGCTCATCAATTTTACTTTCATAAGCTGCACAAAAATCGTTCACTTCATTTTCTGACAACGTCCCTTTTGGTATGTGAACGTTATCCTTATTAATATCTATGTGATCAAATAAATTTTGATTCATGAAATAATGGTAACTCTTATCTGAAGTAGGCTCCATTGGATAATACTCATCCAAATTAAATGTAACGACATTTTTAAAACTTAAACCTTCCTCCTTATGCAAACGAATTAGCTCCTTGTACATTGCAATAGGACTAGAACCTGTTGCTAATCCTAGTACAGTTGGTTTACCAAGAGCATTGTTGTTTTTTATTAGCTCTCCTAACTCCTTAGCAACATACTTAGATGCTGCTATTTTTTCAGCGTAAACTTTCGTTTTATCGTTCAATGTATTCACTTTAATATTTTATTTTAAAAATGGTTCTCCAACAGTAATTAATACAAAATCAAAATTAACTTCAGCTTTGCTCGCTTTGTACGGAGCTGCACCTATCGCTAACCCAATTGTACTTAAATCAGTTGTTGACGACAAAGGACCACTTCCGCTAGCAAAATCAGACATTTTAACACTTGTAAACTTCCAGTCTGTCCAGTCGGCATTTAGCAAAACTTGGTAATTCCCAAGTTTATCATCTGCATCGTCTAACGGATCTCCAATATCGTCAATTCTGCTTATTACAAATTGAATTTGAACATTTGGATCACCAGAGGTTCTTGTTAAAATGTTAAAGTAAATTGAGTCTGGGTTAGTAGTTGGTAACTCATCGAATGCGTCTCCTATTCCAATCATTTCTCCAGCACCAAAGTACCAAGTAGGATCACTTGTTTCTCCCTCAACCTTAAAGTAACCCCCTCCCATTGGTGATTCAATGGAATCAGTATATGAAAATCCATTCAATCCTCCACCTTTAATTCCTTCTCCGTAAAAATACCCATCTATACCTGGTGCAGGCTGAGAAGTTATAAATACTGGTTTTCTACCATTTTTATCCCAATCTCTGATTAACACTCCAAAATGTCTGTCTATGTCCGAGTAGTTACATAAGCTCGTTACTTCGAATGTTTTCGCTACCTGGTCTCTACAACCGACATCAAGAGTTAATGTTACTGTACCCACATCGAACAATGGTAATTTGTCTGAGTTACCATACCAAAAAACATTAATACTATCTCCTTCTCCACTGTAGCTTTTAATTGAAGACCCTGATGTTAACTTCAAACTCCAATCGACCTTTTCTGTGAAATAAACCCTGATGTTTAGGCCAGTATCAGCAAAAGAAATTTGATTAGCACCATCAATTCCGTCTAACAATATATCACTTGTCGAAAAAGAGAAACCATCAGTAGGGCACAAGCCCGGTCCCAAATCGATAGGCGATTTCTTACAGCTTCCTGCAACGACTACCGCAATGAGAAGTATTGTAGCTATTTTTAAAAAAAATTTCATAATGTTTGTTTTTCTAATTTATTAACGTTGGAAAGGCCCTCCTATTGTGACAGTCAAGTAATCAATGTACACTTCTGTATGCTGACCTGTTGTAGGAAAGGATAAAAGTGAAAAAGCCATTCCACAAATCCTCCAAGATTCTTTGTTTCTATTCCCTGCTCCACCGGCTGAAGGATCATTATTTGGTCTGAACAAAGAGTAAGGAATACTTACTAATTTCCACCCCAACCAGTTTACTTGAATATCGTATATAAAACCATCATTCTTGGACTGATCATATACAATATCAGATGGAAGTCCATCTCCTTTGTATAGAGCATGCCTAAGTGCTTCCCTACTATCCAATACTATCATGGTGTCTTTTTCATACGTTTCTTCGTCGTACTCATACACTTTCAACTGCACAGTTGTGCTGGCAAGACCTGTCCCATAAATGAAAACATTAAAATATAAATCCTCTGCAGGCACTCCTGAATCAATTAATAGGGCAGGTACTGTATCAACCAAATAAAACTCAAGTAAGGTCTCACTGTTAGACCCTCCACTCCAACCGTTGTTGTTGTCGTCTGTACCACTCATGAAATAACTAGAAGCTCCTTGCACTTTTTGATCGGTACTGAAACCATACTTTATATCGCTGTCCGCGCCATCTGGAGCATAAGCGTTTGATATTGTTGAATACATGTTCGGCATTTCTTCGTCATCAAAATTATCAATCAAAATGTGCTTAACTCCGTTAATTACGCTATTGATTGTTCCTGTGGTATCAATAAAAAACGAATGATAAGATTTTGCCCCTCTAATAGTATCGTACAGAGAATAAACCGTGCTTAGCCCAAGTACAGAAAGCTCAGCAACAACAGGTTCATCTTTACCGAAAAAATTAATGTTTGAGCTTCCACCTTTCCACACTACACCTGTGATAGACTCTCCAACCCCAGTGAAGTTTTTTACAGCTCCAGACTGGGAGCCTTTTATGTCCACAACCCAACTTACTCTTTCGTTAAATTTAGCGGTGTAAACTAACTCTGGAATAGAATCAAAATCAGGAAATGAATCATTTACAGCAAAGACAGATGTAATTGCGAAGTTATCCGATGCTTTTACAACTTCCGGCCCGCCAAAATCACTTTTTTTCTTACAAGCAACTGAACTCACTAGTAAAACTGCGATAGCTACTTTTGTAGAACTAAGCAAAATGTTTTTAATCATATTCATGTTTAAATATCTTTAATTATTAAAATCTTCCTATGTAGCTAAAGAACAATTGTCCTATGTCATAACCAGTTTTAACACCATTTGTTATATTATCAGAAACATTTGTACTCATGTTATAGTTAACAACAAACTGCTGATAAACAGTCAAATCAATTCTTAATCCTGCAGAAATAAGTGTCTCTGTATAGCTTCCTTCCCAAGCTGAGAAATCTGTGATAAAATTAAATCCATCTAAAGTTTTGATGTACTCATTCCCATCAACCGAGATGAATTTCAATCCACCTAACAAACTAATTCTCTTTAACAATTCAAATGAAAGCCCTGCATCTACTAACAAACTCGTGTAGTTAATTGCCGCTGTCCCACCTCTACTTGTTTGCTCATACCTTGCTCCAGCGTTTAAATCTAACGCTCTTGAAAAACCAAACAGTTCACCTAAGTGAGCAACAGTACCTCCCGAAACAACCATGAAGGTTCTCTTATCAACAGTACCTTCTCCTTGGATTTCTGTTAAGTAAGCAAGCTTTGCGCTAGCATCAATTTTATGATTTGAAGTATCAGTTCCTACTCTAAAACTTCCTCCTGTTCTGTTAGGTGTAGCTTTACCATAAGGCGTTGAGTTATTATATGCAGACACAAACCCCATTAAATTAGGAGTAATAGTACTATTGTACATTTCCTCAGCAGTTGAACGATCAAACATTGATTGGTATCTTGGTCCTGATTGACCTTCATTAAACATGTTGGGAACTAAACTAGCGTTGTACCTTCTTGTTTGTGCGGATGGGCTTGAATAAAGAACACCTACTGATCTAGCGTTTAAATCGAATCTGATTTTTGCATCTTTCAGACCAATTCCAACGTTTAAATCCATGAAACCATCATCATATGCAGTATCTGATTTAGTTAAAGACACACCATCGTCAACAAACTGATTATATTTGTACATGCTCATTCCTCCTTCAAAATTCACATCAATCAAAATAGCATCTGTATCAAATTTGTAATTTACATCTCCTGTGAATACATTGTTGTTGTAATCAAAATCAGATTGCAACAATGAAATATCAAACATTGAAACAGCATTTGCTCCAAATTTAAGACTCTTATTTACTCTAAATTCTAACCTACCTCCAGTTAATAACCTGTCTGGAATTGTACTTTCGTTAGTCGAAGTGTTTCTAGTTCCAAAAGCATAAACTCCTAGTCCCATTCCTTCTTTATTTATTTCCCAAAAATATTGACCAGCTGCACCTTGTAACAACCATGAGTTTCCTTTATTGAAGTTTTCGTATTCCTGAATTTTTCTTCTTTGTACAAAAACATCTGACTCATATGAATGGTCAATTGTATAACTATTAAACACTGTGAATGGAGTCATCTCAACCCTGATATCACCTATTTCATATTTGAAGTCATCAAAGTTACCCATCATTTTAAACTGACGAAACTCAAATCCAGTCGCTGAACCGAAGAAAGAACCAAAAGGACTTTTAGCTCTGAAAATTGCCATTGCCTGAAAATTAGAATCAACAGCTAGGTTTGTTTGCAAGTCAAATAAATTGTACCCTGCAGTTCCTGCCTTTTGAACAGTTTCATCCACATCAACAAAATCGCCACTGATGTTACTGTTTGTTAATACCGACCGACCTACTCCGTTTAAACTAAACTTTGCACTTTGTGCATTTACCATTACGCCCGCTCCTAAAGTTATTGCGGTTATGATTAAGCTTTTTTTGTAATTCATCATCATTGCTATTTATTTAAAAGAATATTTTTAATTCGAAATTAGTTTCATAACCAGAGAACTTGTCTTTTACGAAGTTTTTATCCTCGTGGGTCATGTATTTAGTCCTTATGTGCAAACTCGTCGTCTTATTAAAATCATAATCGATTCCAACTGCATAAGCTTGACCTAGTTGATCAATTACTCTTTGTTTATCATTCGAGGCAACAGTAGGGGTTTCTACGAAATCATACACAGCCTCTTTATCAGGAGTCAAGTCTGTCCTCTCGCTTCCTTTAAAACTCTCCACTGCATAATTAGCAACTAGAGATACTTTCTCTGTTAACTTAAATGCCATCGTAAAATCGTTATACAATAAGGAGGTGTATGTTTTTTCGTCCACTTTAGAAAAAGCATTAAAACCTTCTTTAACTGTATTGACACTAGAAAAGTTCAACAACACTAATTCGTGTTTTTTACCCAATTTGAGACGATACTTTAAAAATAATTCAATGGTGTTAAACCCTAACAAATCTCTTTTAGAAACTGCTGCAACCGAATCGGTTTCCGTTCCGACATTTTTAATTGCATCTTGTTCCTTTGGATTATAGGATTCATTACCAATGGTAATTGTTTCAAAAGTCCTTAACCAGGCAGACTTGATTCTTGCATATGGACCACCTGCCTGAAACCAAGGCCTAAATCTTGACCTAGAAAACGAATTCACCCTGTGTTGAATAGTGATTGTATCTCCTAAATTTGTAAGTTCCTGAGAAATTGAATATCCGAACTGGACTTTCAAATCTTTTATAGTAGCTTCCAACCTCATGTTCACTCCTGATCTGTTGTTCGCCAATTGCCCGACTTCATTAGAAATGTTTGCCATGTTGGTGTTGTCATAAATTATTTCTGTTCCAAAACCACCATCTCTAACCCCTGGATTACTGTTAATAATACCTCCGTCTAAACTTACTAAGTTTTTATTGATGTGATAATATTCAACAGAAAATGGCCAAAGGACAGACCTTCTATCAAACTCTAGCTTCAATACTCCTCCACTTCCCACTCCATTGTCATCTGGTAAACCATCAAAATAAGGGTTCTCAATTTTTCCAACTCCAAATTCACCTGACACATTTACTTTGTTCATCACTTTCACTAAGAAATCAAACGAACCAATTGTATTGATGTCTGGCAAACCTCCTGTAAAGTCAGTTTGAGCATTTTTTTGATATAAGTTCACTGCTGCTTTACCTCTAATTTGCCTTTCAAAAATCACTTTTTCTAAACGATACCCATGAGTATATGAAGGGAAAGGACTTTGAGATTTAGACAATACTAAACTTCTATTCGTCCTACCATATAGAGCTTTAAGACTTATTTGCATAGGCAACCATTCGAAGACTCCTATAAAACCTTGAAGAGGCGACCTACCTAACGCTTGGGCACCTATGTTATTTGACAAAGAATAATATTCTTGGTACCTAGTAAAAGATTGACGGTACCAATCCCAAGGTAATCGTTCAAAATAATTATCTCTATATTCAGGAGTACCCATGGTAAATCTTGAAAGATTAGTCCATAAAACTTCACCTGCATAAACAGTTGATTTAATCATTCCTGTTCTATGAGCAGCTTTAAAATTTAAATTCTGCCTAATACTTAAACTTTTTCCCGATCCACCTTCAGCACTACCTGAGAATGAATGTGCAAGAGAATACCCCACATTAAAATCAAAGTTTTTCGCCAATTTTGATTGTAAGTTTAATTCTAACATTGGATAACCTCCGTTAGTACTTGCAGCTACATTCGCAATGGGGTAATCCGAAAAAGAAAAGTTCTTGTCACTGTTAATCATGTCAAGATATGATTCATCCATCGATCGATAAATCGTTAAAAATCTTGTCACTCCTGAAATTTTCAAAGTAGACTCATCCAATCCTTTGTCTTTATTAACATATTTGCTAATAAAATTAAAAGTCGATGATGAGCTTGTATCGCTGTCTGGCAACATCAAGCTCAATTTAGTGTCGTTTCCCATAGAGGTAGTGAAAGGATCACTTTCTCCCGCAACCACCCCTCCGATGACTCCGGAAAGAACAACTGCACTAAAGAACCGTTTATAATTGTAATTCATCATACAAATTTATATATGTTGTTAGTATATCTTTTTAATTCTAGGACGTGAACAAGGTTGCAGCACGTCTACCAATTGATCGACCAAAGGAGTTCCTGAAATTAAAAGCGTCCCAGGCTTTTTTTCCATGTAATCATTTGTTAAATCCCAAATTATTGCACCAGCACATTTTTTATCCATGATAAATTGTGCTTTTAGTCTTATCGATTTTGGATTGTCATACGATACAAACGAGGAATCTTTCTCGTCAATCAAATAAGGAACCTTTGCCACATCATCCCAATACTCTTTATAGTTATGCTTTTCCAACATTATTTGGAAATACGTTGGTGAACCTTCGTGAAGTGCAAACCTCACATCATCAGCTTTACCTTTGTGCTTTCCAAATAATTTTGGCTCCTCTTTAAAACCTCTTAAGGTCCTCCCATAAAAAGCTACACCCATGTTAATTTTTGATGGATGAATTCCGTATTTCTCGGTCAATAACCTGTGTGTTTCATTTAAAGACTGAGCTGGCCCGTATTCAGGGTCAAACAAAGGAGAGTTATGATTTGCTTCTTCATTCCAAACTCCATTCATATCATAAGTCATCATGTTTACATAATCCATGAACTTGGTAACTTCTTTATAATCGATACATTGCATTCTGATGTCTTGCGCGCCGAATGCTGCTGTCAATAAAAAATCTGTCTCAGTCTTCTTACCGTATGCATCAATGGAGTCTCTAATAGAACGCATTAAAAAAGTAAAGCCGTCTCTGTCGGTATCTTGCCTTCCGGCGTGCTCTTCATAACAAGGGTATTCCCAGTCAATGTCGATTCCATCAAACTGATATGCTTTAATCACCCGTACACATTCACTCGCAAAACGAGCTGTTTTTACAGAATCTGCAGCAATTCCGGGGAAGTTATCACTTAAAGTCCAACCTCCAATTGAAACCATCACTTTGACTCCCCATAAATGTGCAAAATCCACCAATGACGTATTTGGGTAATACGCTGGTTGAGGTTTTCCCCAATCGACCCTACCTCTAAGTAACAAAGTATCAGCCCAAGGATCAGTCCCTTCGATGAATCCATTTTCATCTGGAGCAAAAAATGAAAAGTTAATGATTGAGTATTTTGAATAATCTATAGACTCAGGAACTACTGCCCCTCCTCTTTGATACATTAGCCATGAAGCATAATATCCGATTATCTCTTTGCATGCTGCTTGACTCTTTACTGAAACATTCAGCAACATCAATATAGCAAATAATGTCAGTGCAGTTTTTTTCATAGGTTATTAAATTCAAATCATTAATTCGGAATCAAATATAAAACAAATAAAGCTATCACAAAACATGTTAAATACATTGTCCTGATATTGTCCTGAAGTATGAAAACACTTAAAAACAAAGGAATCCCGTGAATTAGTCACGTCCGGACAAAAAAAATGTCCTAGCTGTGCAGAACAAAAATTTATTAACAATAAGCTATTAGTTATGCCCAAACGAAGCAAACTGAGTCTTTCCAGTTATATAGATAAAATGTCCGCAATTCGAATGATTTCATTATCCATGGCGTCTTTACTTTCAATTGCATCTGTCAAAGTGGTATATGATATTCTATTATTCGATATCCCAACCATGACATTAGTTTTCCCATTAAGTAATCCTTCCACAGCAGCAACTCCCAAACGACTTGCTAGCACTCTGTCAAAGCAGCTTGGTATCCCCCCTCTTTGAACATGACCTAAAATTGTCACCTTAGAGTCGTAGTACCCCACTTTTTCTTTCAATTGTTTGGCTATACCAGAAGCATCACCCCATTTATTTCCTTCCGAAACAATTACTATACTGGATGTCTTATTGTTCAGTCTTCCTTCCTCTAGCCTTTGAATAAGTTCCTCTAAAGACGATTCTCTTTCGGGAATTAAAATACTTACAGCTCCTGAAGCTAAGCCTGTATAAGCAGCAATGTATCCCGAATCCCTCCCCATCACTTCAACAAAAAACAACCTGTTGTGAGACTGAGCAGTGTTCCTTATGCTGTCGACTGATTGAATTACAGTATTGTTTGCCGTGTCAAAACCTATGGTAAAATCCGTCCCGTGCAAATCATTATCAATGGTACCTGGCAGTCCTACTACTGGAACTCCAAATTCTTCACTGAATATTTTTGCTCCTGTAAACGTACCATTTCCACCAATAGCAACTAAAGCATCAATACCCAATTTTTCAATTTGAGCAAAAGCCTTAGCACGACCTTCTTTGGTCATGAACTCTGTACTCCTTGCTGATTTCAACATGGTTCCACCTCTTTGTAATATGTGATTCACAGACCTGACATCCATTTCATCACTAATATCACCTTCAATCATCCCCTCGTAACCTCTATATATCCCAGAAACCTTTACTCCATAGTAAAAAGAGGAACGAACGACGGCCCTAATGGCCGCGTTCATCCCTGGAGAATCTCCTCCTGATGTAAAAACACCTATCTTTTTAATGGATTTCATTTATCAATTAAATCTTCTAATGTTTATTTAGAAAGAATTAATGCGAATTCTGCCATCCTGTGACTGAATCCCATTTCGTTGTCATAAAAACTTGTCGCTTTCACTAAAGTGTTACCATCTGAAGGAACACATAAAACGTTGTCAGAAATCATTGATGAATATGGCTCACCAACACAATCTCTTGAACATTCGTAAAAATCACCTAAATAAGCAACTTGTCCTAAAATTGTAGTAGCATTCATTTTTTCGATGTTCGTTTGCATTGCAGCTTTAACTTCTTCTGCAGTATGCTCACCTTCGATCAAATAAACACATTCAACAACACTTCCTGTGTCTGTTGGAACTCTTAATGCTGTTCCGTTTAATTTACCGTTTAAGTGTGGTAATACTTTACCTACTGCTTTAGCAGCACCAGTTGAAGCTGGGATAATGTTATTTAATGTAGCTCTTGCTTTTCCTCCCCCAAACGCATCAGCAACATTTTGTGTAGCTGTAGCTGCATGAGTTGTACTCATTAAACCACTGATTACTTTAAAAGTATCATCAATGGCTTTCGTCATTGGAGCTAAACAGTTTGTTGTACAAGATGCATTTGAAACGATTAAATCATCTGCTTTAACATCTTGGTGGTTTACACCAACAACAAAAGTACTTGTAGCATCTCCACATGGAGCTGAAATAATTACTCTTTTTGCACCAGCATCAATGTGCGCTTGTGCCTTTTCTTCACTTAAGTAAAACCCTGTACACTCAAAAACAATATCAACATTGTGCTTTCCCCAAGGAATATTTTTCGCATCTCTTTCTGCATACACAGTAATATTGTGATCACCAACTTGAATTACATTGTCACCTTTTAAAGTAACCTCTGCTGGAAACCTTCCAAAAATTGAATCTTTAGGTAGTCCACTTGCAATAACAGCTGGAGACACTAAATCATTTCCAGCAACAATTTCAATTTCGTCGTTAAATTTTTCAACAATTACTCTCATTACATTCTTCCCAATACGCCCCATTCCGTTAAAGGCAACTCTTACTTTACTCATAGTAGATATAAAATTTGTAGTTAATATTCGATTTATTACGCTGACCAATGATTCAGCAACGAACGGCAAAAATAGTTTTTTTTTTTAATTGAAGACGATTATCCCCTGACAAATATTAAATCCAGACAGTTAAAAACTAAATTTAAGAGGATATTTACTTTACAACAACCTTTCTTTCAGACACTATTGACTTATAATACTCTTTTTCGATATTGCTCCACCCAATTAAATACTTTGTATACTCTCCTATTTCAAGACTTTGAATGGTCTTTCCCAAACCAGCCATGATGTCATTCGGGAACTTGTCCTTTACGATTAATTTAGATGCTTTTTCTCTTTTCTTTCCTGAATTGTACATCATGGTAGCAGCACCATACAATTGTAATACTTGATAGCTTATTACAGTTGGAGCCTGAAAGGTGGTGACAATGTACTCCACGTCTTTATTTGTCAGCGAATTTAAGTTTAAATAAAGATGACTTAAATCCTGAGGCTTATGAATAAACATGAGCACTACACTTTCTACTTGGTACACATTCCTTAATTTTGCAATCAATCTTTCTCTAGACTTTATTTTTTTAACGAGCGGTTTTAACACCTCTTCCTTTTCAATCGAAGGCGACACTCTTTTTGAAATTCCATCATAATGCTTGTTGAACTTCACAAATGACTTTGAGCCATCTAACATAGCAAGTGCTCCACTTATGCTCTTCCCAGGCAAACCTTTTTTCATCACTTTTGGATGAGCGTGGATAATAAAATTAAGTTTTATTTGATCTGCTGCAGCTTGCTTTTGAATCCACATTAGCGCTACTTGTAAAGAATCCAAGTATTGCAACCTATCCTCTTTCGTCCATAATTCACCTTTTTTCTCTTGAACAAAAACAGGATACACTAACACTTCACCAACTAATTTCTTACATACATTCCTGTCGCGAAACCAATTGTTTTCACTATCCACAATTGAACTGCAACTGCTGATCAAAATGCAAACCAATAAAACAAGTGTTTTACTTAAATTTTTCACTTTTCTTCTTTTTTCGTGGTGATAACTTAAATAAGTCAGCGTATTTGGGATTAACTTTATCCCTCCATCCAATCAAATACGCAGTGTGTTCGCCAATGTTCACGTTAAACAAATCACTTTTATAATTCAACATAACGTCATTTGGAAAATCATTTTTTGCAAGTGATAATTTTTCAATCTCATGTGAGGAATAAGCGCTTTCGTTCAAATTCTGAGCACCAAACAAACTCAAAAATTGAGCTGCAAATAAATTTACGTTTTTACCACTGTTTACTGCAAACTCAACTTCGGTACTGTGCATGTTGTTTAGTACTGCACTAACGTCACTTATATAATAGTTATTTAGCATAAAAAAGATGACAACATTATCTGCGTTGTAGTTTCTTTTTATTTTTGCGACTAACTTCTGAAATGCATCTAATTTTGGCTTTTTAGGCAAAGGGTCTCCCGAAATTTTGATACTCTTTTCAAACTTTTTTGCTATTCCATTAGCCCATTTCCCAAGCTTACTTACTTTGGAATAGTCCCCGTCAGAAAATGCAGTACTTAAACTACTGTACGGGATTTTCTTTTTAATAGTTTGCTTTGAATTGAGAGTTGCGTAAACAGGCTCAATGAGTATATCTTTGTCGTATTTTTTACTTTCAAAGCGAATCCAGCTGAACACTTTTTCAAGCGAATCTTTTGTTGACTTGATATCAAATCCACTCCAAGGAATTGTCTTTTTTGAATCGACAAAAATTGTGTAAACAATCACTTTCCCCTGCAGTTTTGCCGCCACATTCTTATCCCGCGCCCACCTGGCATCAATTTCCTTTGAAGACGAGCACGAATATGCTGTCAATAATATTGAAAAATAACAAAGAAATTTCATGTGGCAATATTAAATAATGCAATGCAATTTCAAGTCACTTTTTATCTAAATATTGTCAAATGTCCTACTTGGGTTCGTGATTGTTCAGTTCCGTCAGATGATCCATAGGTGTAATTAACTCTCCACACATACACATCCTCTGCGACTGGATTATTCCGTACCCTACCATCCCAAAAGTCAGCAATTGATTGCCCTTCCCAAATTTTTTCACCCCACCTATTATACACTTGCACATTGACAGTTTTAATTCCTCTCCCGCCAATTATCCACGTATCATTTATACCATCTCCATTAGGAGTAAATGCAGCTGGCAGCCAGATGTTCGCCATACAATCTTCTTGAATTAGTACACCATCAGTGATTTTACAACCGTATTCACTTGTAATATTTACTTCATAATATCCACTTTTTGAAATTGCAATGGACTGGGTGGTATCTCCCGTATTCCATAAGTAAATGTTGTTCATTTGCTTTGAATCAAGTAACATGCTTCCACTTAACATGTCTTCAAAACATATCACGGTGTCTCCTGGTAAACCACTTGTGGGTAATTCTCTGTGCACAACCACTATTGTATCAATATCCACACAACCACCGACCGTCTCTTTTAACCAATAAACTCCAAATTCCGTGATGGTCATTTTATCCGTATTCGTAGCTCCATTACTCCAAACGTATTTTTTTGACACATCGAAATCTTGGTACGTAATCACGGTGTCAGACCCTGCACACAAACTGATGAAACTGTCGACTTTCAAATCAACAATAGGTGGTGCATAGAAAGTAACTATTGTCGAAACTGCATCCGAGCACGAAGTCAAATTATCAACTACCGTAAGCTGATAAGCACCATCGACGGTGACAATTAACGAGCTTGAAGTTTCTGCTAACACTGAACTGTTCATCGTCCAAATATACTGATATGATGCCCCAGTAGTTGCATTCAACACTTTCTGCTCACCAATACAAGCCACTCCGGAATCACCTCCCAAACTAGCTACTGGACCAGCTAGAGTAGACACTGTTACTGTAACGCTATCTTGACATCCTGTTGTAGCTATAGTTGCAATCACTTTATAAGTATCAACCCCCGCTATTAGTCCGTCAATCGTATGAGTAGCCGCACTCGAGTTAGCAATAACGCTGTTGTTCTTTGTCCAACTGAATGTATGCGTCGGTGTAGTCAATTGTGAGTTAATAGTCACCGCTGTTTCTAAACAAGTTGCTGTATCTCTTAACAAAGGAACTGGCAATGGGTTTACACTCAATATTGCACTGTCCTTCCCTGTACACCCTTGCACATTATCGGTTACTGTGACCAAAATCTTTAATCCATTTTGAGCCATTGTCACGTTGTTAATTGGGAAATTCGTTCCCGTACTCGCACTTACGTCATTCCAGAGGTAAGAATAATCACCGGAGTTCGCTTGATCCTTAAAGTCGGTATCAAACTCACTATAGCTTTGCCCTACACACAAGGGTTTGTCATCAAGCCCTGTCACCAACAAGACATTGTCTACAGTGACTGTCAATGAATCTGCTGACACACAGTTAAATTCATTGGTATAGGTTAACTTAATTTTTTCTGTGTAGCCGTCAGCTTTACCACTTGTTACTACATAGGGATTGACAGAAGTGCCGTCTTCCCACACATAACTCCCTGTTGTCAATATACTTGCAGGGGTAGTTGGCACTGCTATTTTTGCATCACCGCCCGGACAAATGGTTTGATCTGTTCCTAAATCAAAAACAGTGGCTGTCTTTGAATCAACCTGAATTGTGTCTTTAGCTTGACAAAAATTCCCGTCCGTAACTTGTACACGGTACTCTCCTGCAGCAGTAACAGACATCGTTTGACCACCAGCTACCTCATTCCATAAATAAGTAGATCCTAAGTTACCTGCATCCAGTGTGATTGTTGCTCCGGCTCCAACACATAAAAAAGTATCTGCTCCTAAACTAACTATTGGTAAAGCGTTGATGGTTA
>JBLIAZ010000045.1:0-14633 GCA_047631875.1 Saprospiraceae bacterium | reverse complement strand
GGTAGAGTTGTGTTGGGGGATTGACTTCTTGCTGTCTCCGGTCATAAAGGGGGGGCTTCACAAATAATTTGAAAACCGTCACTCGCGACGTTCTTGATTCTAGTTTTCATCCCAAATCTTTTAAGTGAACTTGAGGGGATAACTTCCGATGGTCCTTTATTCTGAATGAGTTTTGCCGGGTCTCCATCAGCTTTAAGAACCAAACATCGAAACATTTTCATAAATGAATCTTATAAAAATAAGATTATGCTACTTTGTTTTTTGCTCTGAGGCCATGCTAGTGTGCCAAGCTGGAATTGGACAATTTGTATTCTTTTACATGTTTTCATTCACATTACAGAGGAGTAGAGAGATGAAGAAAAAGGTTGGGAAAGGGTGAGTTGATTATTTGCATTCAGACCCCATGTATTTGCAGGGAAATCATTACGTCTTCATAGTGAAGTTAGGTGTGGACAACCTAGATGTAAGTCGTTTCGGGAAGCCAATGGTGTGAAGTGAATTATTCCATTATATCTAATCAAATTGTGGTGGAAATTAAACAAAGCTGGATTTTCTTTAAAAAGAATCTCCAGCCCTTCGTTCAGAACCGCCCCCCCTTCCTGATTAGTCGACAACTGATTGTCATGGCACTATTGTTGTAACTTTGTTTAAGCAGTAGTGTATTATATAATTAGTATCTTACTCCTTAACTTTAAGGGTAATTAGTATTTGTTGATCATTATAAATGTCAAAGAGTTGATTAAAAATTAGAAAAAAAAGTATAAAAGAAGCGTAAGTAAGTTTCAGTTCCGCGCTTTTTTCATTTATTACTTTCCGGACCGGGACTTACGGAAATAACAAAAATTAATTTTATGAAAAAATTATTTATTCTAATGCCAGTGATCGGAGTTCTAATTTTTAATTGGTCTTGCATCATAGAGTCGGATCCAGAGACCGTTACAATTGTTGAAACAGTAACAGTTACAGACACCTTAACAGTCACAGACACCTTGAACGTGTCGCAAATTGAAAGTCAATCTGTAATAGTGACTATGGAGCCCCTAAAGCAGGAATATTACAGCAACTTAAATTATTACAGTGCCGTAACTCTTCATTACGCCATCAAAAACATCGGTGATAAAAACATTAAGTTGCTTAATGTTTCTTTTGAAGCAACAGCAAAAGATGGAGCAAAGTACACTGCTACAGGAGTTATTGAAAACATAGCTGTAAATGCATCGATTACAGATACTACCTTTATATCAGTCGATCAAAAGGAATGCACCTCAGTTCAAGTTAAAAGTGTAGAAATTACTACTGAATAGTACAGCTTAAAAATCTGACTTCAAATCCGCCTGGAATTGCACTTTTAGTTGCAATTCCAGGCGAATCAATTGATAGTTCTATGCCTTGCGATAGTAAGAGTCATAAGTTTTCGTTTTTTTTTAAAAAACTATGAGATTCTCAATATCAACTGGACTGTTCCTTCTTTTAATAACTATCGTAATTTCATCCTGTGAAAAAGTGGACTTGCTACTTTTACTGAGAGAGAAAAGTTAAGATAGTTGAAGTTGATTTCGATAATTAACTTTAACACATGAATAAATGAACAAAATTTAGCAAAGACTTTAAACTCAAAGCAGTTCATTTGAGTGAAAAATCAGACAGTATTCAAGATGTAGCCATCCGCTTAGGAATAAGCGTAGCATTGCTTTGTCGTTGGAGAAAAGAATACTTTACTCGAGAAGGCAAAGGAGATGTTTTTCCGGGAGTTGGAAAGTCTACAGGGATTCTAGACCCTGAACGAGAAGAGTTAAAGCGTTTGAGAAGAGAAAATAAAGACCTAAAAGAAGAATGTGACATCTTAAAAAAGGCGGTGAGCATCTTTTAGTTCATTTCATGTTAATTTTGATTGGTATTCATGAATGCAAAGCATTTCCAAGAACGATTGAAAAAATATAAATTCATTGAGAACCACAGGGATTATTTTTCAGTTGAAAAGATGTGTCGAGTTATGGAAATCAATAGCGGCTGTTATTCTAGATGGAAGAAGTTTCCTGTGAGCCATTTTATTCAAATTGAATAGATGTTACTATCAAGTCGTTTTTTTTCCAAAATATTCCTTCATTGGTTGAAAATAATGTTCTTCCCAGCCATTTTTGTATTGTTCCCCATGTTCAGGAAGGTTGGTGTGGGTGAGTGTTAAAATTGTATTGATGCCATTTTCAATCAATCGTATTTCGACAAGCGAATCTTCTTCCGAGTTTTGAAACTCTGACGTTCTCCAGGATTGCTTTATGCTTGAGTTTGGTTCAAGGGCAATGTTTTTTCCTGTAATGTATCCATCCCAAGCTCTGAATTTGCCACCAACTTTGTTGGATGCAGTAGCTGCTCCTCCTGTCATTTGAGTGTGTCCTTTGGAGCTCAGCCAAGCCTCGTATATTTCTTGAGGGGAAGCAGGGATGGTGGAGGTTGTTGTGAAATGCATGTGTTGCTGGTTTGTTTTACAATGATACGGTATTTTTTTGTGTACAAAAGAAGGGTGTATTCATGTAGTAGAGATTTTGTGAGGACTGAAATTACTTTAATGATACTTATTGCCTTATTCTCTAGTGTTACTCAATTCAGATTAAAAACACTTATAATAATACTTACACAAGGTTTGGGGTTCCAGAAACTTCGATTTCTGGAAATGTTCAAGATTTATCTTACGTGTTTAATACGGGAAATGGGAATTTAATATCAAGAACGGACCACCTTGCTCGAATGACCGAAACATTTTCTTATGACCTTTCAAATAGGTTAAATAATTATTATACATCTACATTCGCTGGAACTCGTCCTGCGACAACAGTAGAATATGCAGGGAATGGAAATATTACTAAAAAATAGGACATTGGGACATACGTATATGATGCCAATAAGATAAATGCTGTAGCAGAAATCACCGCTGAAACCGGAATGGAACCAATTTCTTTATTGCAGCAAGACATAACCTATACGCCTTTTAACAAAACAGAGAACATCACAGAAGGAGATCATGAGTTAGTCTTTTCCTACGGTGCTAGTAAGGAGCGTATAAAAACCGTATTTAAAACACTTGGTGAAACTGTACGGACTAAATATTTTGGTTCTGGGTATAAAAAAGAAGTAGAAGGAACCACAGTAAAAGAAATGCATTACATACCATGTGGTGAAAACAACATCATTTATGTGATAGAAAATGGAGTAGGAGAGTTTTTCTATAATTATAAAGATCATTTGGGGTCACCATTAATTTTAACCGATGATGTTGGGACAGTCGTTGCAGCACAAAGTTTTGATGCCTGGGGCCGAAAAAGAAATCCTAATAATTGGACGTATACAGCTATCCCGAATACTCCTTCCTGGTTAAGAGCTTACACTGGACATGAATACTTGCCAGAATTCAGTTTAATTAACATGAACGGCAGGATGTATGATCCTGTAATTGGTAGGGTGCTTAGTCCTGATAATTTCGTCCAAAACCCCACCAATAGTCAAAGTTATAACAGGTACAGTTATGTTTGGAATAATCCACTAAAGTATACAGACCCAAGTGGAGATTTTGTAGTTACTTCATTAGTAGTAGGTTACTTTCTTTTCACTACCGATGTTGGGTATGAGCTTCAAAAGTTCTGGTCTCCGATAGCAGTGCAATTTCAAGCAGGTTTTGGAAGTGAAGGCAGACGTATAGGGTTTGAATTGTCTGTTGGGGCGCCTAAATATTTTCCTGTTAGTGTTAGGTGGCACTACGGTCGTACTAGCTACAGCGATGGTTATGGAGGAGGGATAGATGGGACTTCAAGTTTTTGGGGTGTTGAGACTACTGTAGGAGGGGTGTTCTCAGTGTCAACCTTTAATTATACTAGTAAAGCTATTGATGGAACAAATACCAGTCAGTCCACAGCAAAATTTAGAGTTGGAGGCGTACTCAACAATATAGCATACGAAAATGACTATCAAGGTTCATTTTTAGGAGATCAGGGTGATAGATATCGATCGGCAGCTTTAGAGGGTACATTTGCAGGAATATTTAATTCTGGATTTAACATATTTACAGGTGATCCAGATCAAGATGGTCAAGATAGATTGCTGTATTTGGAGGATGGAACAGGTAGGAGTGAAGAGAAATCTGTTTATTATGGAGGGAATATTAATGATTACAGAGCTGGAATATTGTATTTTGGTATTGATGGTGTGGGAAAAATCGGTGGAAATTCTGAATTGATTAGACATAGAATACAAAACCAATTTGCCCATGATTGGGCTATGAAAGGAGGAAGTAAACATATAAAAGTATTGGATACTCCATCCGAAACTTTTTATTACTTTGGTACGGGAACAGGTTCTAATTTATGGTAAGAAGCATTTTATGAAAAACATATTAATATTTATTACTCTATTGTCGCTGTATTCTTGTAGTAAGATATTTTCTCCAGATGATGAATTTTCAATAGAAAAACATGATTATATTGGAGATGAAATCAAATTAGATGGATATTATTATAAATACGATGGGCAAGTGTATTTAAGGTATTGTCTCTACGGGAGCGGAATTATTAGACAGTTAGGAGTAAGTGAAGATTTTGATGATTCAAATTTTTTATCTGGAAATCACGAAAGCAATTGGTGGTTATTTGAAGGAGAAAGCAACAGAATAAAAATAGAAATGGTTGGGAGTAGTAGTGGCGGACAAAGGTTAGTGTATACAAACATAGGAGTTATTCTTAATGATACGACCTTCCAATTGACAGAAAGCTATCGGTTAAAAAAAGGGGAGAAAACTGAATATCAAATACTTGATGAGATTTACCATTTTCGCCAATACTCGCCTAAACCTGACAGTACAAACGACTTTATAAAATAAAATATTTAATTGAAGATAACAACATGAAAAAAATAGTTTCAACATTATTATTCGCATATGAAAAAAATAATATTATTTGTAACAATAG
Source organism: Saprospiraceae bacterium (assembly GCA_047631875.1). Taxonomy (GTDB): domain Bacteria; phylum Bacteroidota; class Bacteroidia; order Flavobacteriales_C; genus JBLIAZ01. The sequence continues at coordinate 9,678 of JBLIAZ010000045.1, read as the reverse complement.
TATCCATTGTGGCATGCAAGAGAATATTCTGTCCTGATGACGACTTCAACATTCAAAAGAAAGATTATGTTGGCAATGCATTGATATTTAATGGGTTCTATTATTATACCGCAGATGGAAGGAGCTTTAGATATTCGCTTTACACAAACGGAATTGTCAGAGAATTGGGGAGAGGAGATTCTCTCAACGATGATAATTTTTTTCCGCGGGATGATGAAGATAGTTGGGGACTGTTTGAAATTAATAATCAAACAATAAAGCTAGAAATGCTAGCTAGTCCTGGAGGAGGACAGTTGTATTCATATACTAAAGAAGGAATGATCCTAAACGATACAACTTTCCAAATGACCGAAAGCTATCGGTTAAAAAAGGGTAAAAAAACGGAATATAAAATAATTGACAGACTTTATCATTTTTATCAATATTCCCCTAAACCAGACAGTACCAACGACTTTATAAAGTAAAACATTTAATTGAAGGTCAAAACATGAAAAACATAGTTTCAACATTACTATTCGCATTGGTTCTTTCCACCGGTTTTGCTCAAGAAGAGAATAAAGAAGTCCCCGATAGTTGGCTTGATCCAAATATTGCTCACCTCCTTTAGCAATAAAATACCCTTGAACAATATGCCATTCATAGTCAGTAAAAATCGAATCAGGATGACTTTGGATCTGTGGTTGGTGTTCATTAATTCGGGAACTATGTTCATTTCTAATTTCTTTAGTCGCACGATGACATTGCTGTAAAATGTAAATGTGCTGTTACTTGATTTCTAAATATAATAAATATCTAGTTCGATTTTAAAATCGAATCTGACTGAACCTCCCTTCATTCCCAAAACTTATTAACATGTGGGACAGATGTGGGACAATTGAGTAATAAAAAACCCGAAACTACTGATTAACAGTTGTTTCGGGTTTTATTCTGCGGAGACGGGGGGATTCGAACCCCCGGTACAGTTGCCCGTACGTCAGTTTAGCAAACTGGTGGATTCAGCCACTCTCCCACGTCTCCTTTAAGCAATTCCTCCTCAGTTATTAGTTGAGAAGGAGCACAAAACTAGTAAATAGAATCAATACGGACAAGGGTTTTTAAAAGATTGATTCATGAAATTTAATCGCCTTTGGGAAAAATGTCAGTAAAACAATATATTTGGTGAAATTCGCGCATTAAAGCAGGTTACATGAAAGTAAATTCAAAGAAAACAATTGCCCTTGTGGCTCACGATAACAAAAAGTTCTTGCTCATTGAATGGCTTAAAAGAAACTTGGATGCTGTTCAAAAACATGCCTTTTATGCTACCGGTACTACAGGAAAAACAATCATCAGAGAAATTGGTCTTGATGTCAAACTGCTGCATAGTGGTCCTTTGGGTGGTGACCAGCAAATTGGAGCAAAGATAGCGGAGGGCGAAATCGACATGCTTATTTTCTTTTTGGATCCACTAGAGGCCATGCCACACGACTCGGATGTAAAGGCATTAATTAGGCTTTCCTCAGTATGGAACATACCTGTGGCGTGCAATGAAGCTACTGCCGATTTTTTAATCAGTTCGCCTAATTTTAACAATGAATACGAAAGAACGATTCCAGACTTTGAATCGTATAAAGAGAGATCAATACCAAAGTAATATTTGAAATAAATGAAAAAATCAGTATCAATAATAGGAGGAGGTACGGCTAGTTTGTTCTTGGCTGCCTTTCTAGACGCAGAAAAATTTGAAGTAACGATATACGAAGCCAACAGTTCACTGGGACGAAAGTTTTTGGTAGCTGGTGATGGTGGATTTAATTTGACTCACTCGGAACCTGTCGATGAAATCATCAAAAGGTACGCTCCTGCTGATTTTTTAACGGCTGCTCTAAAGGGGTTCAGTAACGAAGACTTGATTGCTTGGTTGTCAAACATTGGAATCAAAACGTTTGTAGGTTCTAGTGGAAGAATATTCCCCGTCAAAGGGATTAAACCTATTGCAGTTTTGGATGCGATCACGAAAGATTTAAAATCGAAGAACGTTCAGTTCAAATTTAAGCATCGATTTAATGGATGGAACAAGGAGAATGATTTGGTCTTTAACGAGGAGGAAGTGGTGAAATCTGACCTTAATATATTTGCATTGGGAGGGGGGAGTTGGAAGGTGACAGGGTCGGATGGTTTGTGGTTAAAAACGTTTTCAAAAAAGGGAGTAGCTACGGTTCCGCTTTGTGCTTCCAATTGTGCATATGACATTGAATGGCCAGAAAAATTTGTTCAAAAAAATGAAGGAGAAGCACTTAAAAATATCACAATTTCGTGCGACGGTTCAACTCAAAAGGGAGAAGTTGTAATTACTGAATTTGGAATCGAAGGTAACGCAATATATGGACTAGGTCCCCAAATTCAAAAGCAATTATCTAATGGGAGATCAGCTAAAATTGAAATTGATTTAAAGAAACAATTTGATGAGTCAGTAGTGCTTAACAAGTTGTCAAATAGTGAATTAAACACTACAGTGTTGTTAAAAAACACTTTGAAGTTAGGCGCGGTTCAGATTGACATGTTAAAGATGCTACTTACAAAAGAGGAGTTCATAGACCATAAGGTATTGGCTCATAAAATTAAAAATTTCCCGTTGTTGATCAAGGCAGCTGGTCCACTTGACGAAGCAATTTCTACTACAGGGGGGGTGTCCTCAAAGAGCTTGAATTCCATGTTTGAACTTGTAGACTTCCCTGGTAATTATTGTATTGGAGAGATGGTGGATTGGAATGCTCCAACAGGAGGGTACCTTATTCAAGCTTGTGCCAGTATGGGGGTTTTTGTGGCTAGGATTCTTAATGGGGTTAAGTGATTTTTTCGTTGTCATTTTCCATGACGAGGATTTCTTTCGGCCAGAAACAAGCCTTTCTTTTTGTTCATGATATTTTATTTTTTCGAATTCACGCGTCGTCGTTCCTGCTCGGCACTTGACCAAAAGAAACAAAACTCAAGACTGGCACCTCAAAAACTACCAGCTATCCTTTCCATTTTATAAAAAACAGAACAAATCAAATGCTGTTGAACTGTTTTTTGCTCTCGCTCCTCGACCACTAAAATCTCAAGGAGCTGGTGCCAGTTTTTTCGCTGATGGCGTTGGTGTGAGGTGAATTTTTCACTTGGTGAAGTAGAGGTGTTGTGTGAAGTTTATTTCTTATACGCTTTGTAAATCCCTTTATCACTAGGAATAGCACCACTGCGTTCGCAAATTAGCGCCGCGAAATCGCTGGCTCTTTTTAGGTTTTCACCAACAGGGATGTTTTTAAGTAAACCGTAAATGAACATGGAGGTGAAGGAATCACCAGCACCTACAGTGTCTTTTAGGTTGTTTACCGTTCCAGCATCACAACTGAATTTTTCACCTTCCCAGAATACGTCTGCACCATCAGCTCCTTTAGTAAGGATCACTTTATTGATTTTATACTTTTCTTCCAGGTACGCAATTGGGTCGCTGAGGTTATTTTCCTTTGCTAAATGTTCTAATTCTTCGTCGTTTATTTTAAGGATGTTGGTTCTTTGCAAACAGTAATCAATGGTATCGTTGTCGTAAAATGGCGTTCTTAAATTGATGTCGCATATCCTTGTTGCATTTGGATACAAGGCTAAATATTTTTCAAAGGAAGCTTTGTTGTGAGGGAAATGCAAAGCCAAACTTCCAAACACTAAGTAATCAGGGTTTGAGTTGTCCTCCTTGTAATCCACAAATTCCCAACCAGTTCCTCTGTGAATAGTGTATGAAGGTTGACCGTTGTTTAAAGTAACGGTCACGTATCCTGTTTTAAGCTTGTCGTCTATTTGAATTTGTTGGTCTACGTTTTCAGCAACCAAAAATGATTTAATTTCATCACCAAGTTCGTCTTGCCCAATTTTACTGATGATTCCGCTTCCTTCCCCTAAACGTTTCAAGTGAATGGCCACATTAAATGGTGCTCCTCCAATTACATTTCCGTCAGGTAAACAATCTATCAGTACTTCTCCAAAACTTAAAACCATGATCTTTATTTTTAAATATTAATACGCTTGATTAACTCAACATGGTTTTAAATGTAGATAAAATTTTACCTTTAATAAAAGGATTAACTAGATTAATCTACGATTGATATCAACATGGATAAAACACCACCTAAAATATTACTTGTTGAAGGAATGACTTGCACAAATTGTGCGCTTGGGGTCAAAAAAATCATCGAAAAAAATGGTGGAGAAAACGTGTACGTTAATTTTTCCACAGGTGAGGCCAAATACAATGCAACCGGGAAATCATCGGAAGCCAATGTACACGATCAAATCGCTCAAGGAATAAACAAAGGAGGGTACAAGGTCATACACAGTGCATCTAACGAAAAGTACAGCACGGTCGAAAAGCTTTTTGTCTTTTGTTTAATTTTCACCTTACCGCTATTCATGCACATGTTTGTCTCGCATGATTCAATTTTGAACGATCCTATTTTTCAAATATGTTTAACGATTCCTGTGCTGCTTTCGGGCGGTGTATTTTTCATTAAAAGTGCCATTGGTTCCTTAAGAGTTGGTGTACCAAACATGGATGTGCTTGTCAGCGTAGGTGTATTATCGTCTTTTTTTTACAGTGCATACGGGGTGTACATTTATTGGGGTGCTCCTAATTTGCACGATTATTTGTTTTTTGAAACTACAGCTACCGTAACGACGTTGGTCCTTTTAGGAAATGTCATTGAACATCGTGCGGTACGCAAAACTACTTCGGCAATATCTGATTTAAGTGCGCTTCAAATTGATACTGCCAACAAAGTGGTTGACGGGAAAGTGGTAGTGGTTAATATTGAAGAAATTAACATTGGAGACACTTTGCAAATTAACGACGGGGACATTTTTCCTCTTGACGGCGTGGTAACTCAAGGTGAATTTGAAGTTGACGAAAGCATGATAAGCGGGGAGAGCGAACCAGTTTACAAAGCCAAAGGAGCATCAGTCATTGGTAGTTCGTTGGTGATAAGTGGAACAGGTCAAATGATTGCTTCAACAATAAATGGGCGTAGTACTTTGGATCGAATTATCTCCTTGGTAAAAGACGCACAAGAAAGCAAACCGGAAATTCAAAAACTAGGGGACAGGATAAGCGCAGTGTTTGTTCCCATTGTCATCGGCATTGCTCTGCTTACTTTTTTAGTGAGTTATTTTGGCTTTGACAGTGGCTTGCAAAAAAGCTTGATGCAAAGCATTGCAGTACTTGTGATATCATGTCCCTGTGCTATGGGACTTGCTGCACCAACAGCTATCATTGTAGGAATAGGTAAGGCTGCTAAAAAAGGCATTTTAATTAAAGGAGGACAAACGCTGGAAAAAATTGCAAAAAGTAAAACCATTGTTTTTGATAAAACAGGAACGCTTACCACAGGTAATTTTACCATCGATAAGATGAAGATAAATGGGATTACTGAAGATGTAGCGAGCGCAATCATTGTATCTCTTTGTTCAAAATCCTCGCATCCGATTTCGAAATCACTGCACACTCAACTCAAGGAAATGAATATCCCTACAGCTTTGACTAATGTCCGTGAGGAAAAAGGAAAGGGCTTAAGTGGAATCGACGATAGCAATGGAGCTTGGGGATTGTACTCCACAAAGTCCCAAAATGCTAAAAATAGTACTGAACTAGCTTCGGATTTATGCTTGGTCTACAACGATGAAATTGTGGGCGAATTATCAATAAGCGATGAAGTTAAACCAGGTGTAAAAGAAAGCATCGCTTGGCTTAAATCCCACGGTGTAATTCCCATCATGTTGTCGGGGGATAAGAAAAGTAAGTGCGAAACTGTTTCAAAAAACATTGGAATTACCGAGTTTTATTTTGAGAAATCACCTGAGGACAAGTTGAACATCATTACCAAACTCAACCAAACCAATCCAACCATCATGGTTGGCGATGGAATAAACGATGCCCCTGCATTGGCTCAAGCTCACGTGGGAATATCATTTGGAGCAGCCACTAATTCAGCAATCAACTCGGCGGACGTAGTGCTGATGAACAAGAATTTCTTAAGCATTACAAATACCATTTCCCTAAGCCGACAAACTTACAAAACGATCAAACAAAACTTCTTTTGGGCCTTTGCCTACAATGCCTTAGCAATTCCAATAGCTGCGTTCGGGTTTTTAAAACCTATGGTGGCAGCATTGTCCATGGCGTTTTCGGACGTGGTGGTGATAGGGAATTCAATCTTGTTGAAGTTCAAGAAGGAGAAGTGATTCAACACTGGAAATAATTGTCCCTCCCAATACGCTACATTTTCCCAAACAAAACCCCTTTCAGCTGGTGGCTAAAAGGGCTTTTTATGGGTGATTATAAATTAATTACTCGTGATAATTGTAAACGTTCCGCTGATCATGTCGCTTGCGGTTTGATCCGTTGATCGTACGGTAGGGATGTTTTTGAAAATTACTTTGGTATATTTTTCAGCAACTATTAGTTCAACCGTTCCACTTTGAGCAATGTTTTGATGGTTGTAATTTCCAATTTCTATTGCTACCTCATCGGACAACAAGTACGATCCATAAATACTTCCTCGAGGATTCACATTATAAATTCCTGAAGCGGCATTTTTATTGAATTTTATTGACCCTCCGATAGAAGTTCCCCACGTGATTCCATGAAAGTAAATTTCATAAAAATTATTCTTGTAAATGTGGTGTACGTAAAATGGATTTACTTCAAAAGTCCCTTCAGATGCTAGGGTGAAAGTATTTTCTCGTACTGGTGTTACTTCAGTGGTGGTAGTGGTGGTAGTGGAAGTGGTTTCTGTAGTTTCAACTTCCCCATTGGTGGTAGTTTCTACCGTTGTTTCTGTTTCCGTGCTAGTACTTCCGTTTTCGGTACCGCTGCTACTGGCAGTAGTAGTGGTGGTGGAAGTAGTTTCTTCGGTGGTGATGTTGTCCTCTTCATAAAAGTCGTCGTCTTTTTGACAAGATATTGTACCGGTTAAAATTGCAGTTGCTAAAGTGATGTAAATAAGCTTTTTCATGATGTGGTGATTTAAGTTGATAATTTGTTTGTGATTAATTAACCGTATTCAAAGCGTGTGCCAGTAAAAATATTTTTTACACAAAATGATTTTTTTTAAAGAGTAAAGAATAAGATTGTAAATTGAATCAGAAGAACACATCCTCTATCCAGTGCTTCTTGTGCTTTATTTTTGGCGGAGTAATCAAGGCTAAACTTTACAATTCGTGGCGCATTGTTTACACTAGGTGCAAATAATTCATTTAAGACTTCCTTACAGCTAACCCTTATCTCATTTATGCTTACTTTTGCTCTCGATTTAGTATAAACGTATTAGCTTTTTACATGGTAAGAAATAGTAAATTTTCAAAAAAACTCATAACTACTTTGGTGGCGCTAGTATTGTTTTCGACAAATGTGTTGATGGCTTCAAGTTATTCTTTTAGAGTACAATGCGCTCAGCAAGGTGATAGTAATTTGGTTGACATCCTTGATAAAATTCCAAACAAAAAAACTTTTTATACTCAAACTGCTTTTACTATATATTTTTCAGGAGGTTATACTGAAGATTATTTTGAAGCGATGGAAACTCTTGACGAATGTCATGAAAGGGGAATTCCAAATGCTTTTATCAGAGTATTTAAGAATGACGCATTTGTAGCTAATGAAGTAAGTACATCCCTGTTGGGTCAAATTTTATCGGGAAAATTGCTGCCTCAAATCATGATCGACTATTATGCGAGCATAGAGAATAAAAAGAAAGACGATGCGCGAAAAGCTGCTGAAAAAATAGCTGCTGAAAAAAAGAAAATAGAGGAAGAAAAAGCGAGACTTGCCGAGCAAGCAAGACTAGAAGAAGAGCGACTTCATCCTGAGAAAGCGATCTTAAGGAAGAAAGAAGAGGAGGCTGCAAAACGTGCTGAAGGTGCTCGATTGGCTGAAGAAGCAAGATTACTTGCTGAAGCAAAAAAAGTTGAAGCCGAACGGTTATTAGCTGAGGCTGCAAAGAAAAAGGCAGCTGACGCAGAAGCGGCAAGATTAGCCGCAGAAGCAAGATTACTCGCTGAGCAAAAAAGAATTGAAGGCGAACGATTAGCCGCAGAAGCAGCAAAGAAAAAAGCTGAAAATGAAAAGAACATAGCTGAGGCGAAAAGGATTGAACAAGAGCGATTACTTGCTGAAAAAGCCAGGCTAAAGGACGAAAAGAATGCTGATAAATTGGCTGTCAAAGCAAAAAAATCAGCTGATAAAGCGAAAAAAAAGGAAGTGAAGTTAGCTGTAAAACTGGCGAAAGAAGCAAAGGAAATAGCCGAGTTAAAAAAAGTGGAGGACGACCGTATCGCAGCTGAACAAGCTGTAATTGATGAGGAGAAAAGAGTAAAAGATACGCGAATAGCGGACGAACTAGCCGTCGTGAAAGAGCAACAAGAAAAAACTGCTCAAATAGCTGAGCAGAAAAAGGCTGTTGCTGAAGCGATAAGAGTGGAAGAAGCGAAAACAGCAGCAGTCATTGCCAAGAATGTGGAGATACAAGAAAAGAAACGCATTGCAGAAGTGAAAGCTGAAAAAGAGGAAACCGAATACGAAAAGCTCACCTTTCATGTGGTAGAATCTCCAGCTTTTAAAATATTGATAAGCAAGTACCCTACAAAAGAAAAAAAATCTCCCGATTTTTCACGATTAAAGAAAGCGATATACAAAACCGAAATAGGGTACAATACATTACTGTTTACAGGGAACTACAAGACTATGTCGGCAGCTGAAAAAGGACTTGTTGAGCTGAAGAAAGATGTTAGAAATATCAGTTTTGAAATAATGGGAATGTACAGAGGTAATCCAGTTTCCCTTGCGATGGCTGCCGATTTAGCTGAACAATTCGTTCGACAAAACGAACGAGAAACAGGGACGAAAGAGAGGGTTGGGGATTGAGGATTGTATTTGCGTTTCAAAGTTGTTCTTGAACCGATTTCTTGAGGCTTTACGGAACTTAAAGAAGTTCAAATGGTGCTAAAATTAGCTATTATTGTGTGCTGTTTAAAGTCAAAATGATTAGAATTTATAACCTACGTTTAACCCTCCCCAAATCCAAAAGAAGGCAGAAGATTTGTACCTATTCAATTCCACATAAGAGTTATCTTCTAGCTGATAATATTGAATGGTTCTTTCACTAATAAAACCTGGACTATAAGTTAACTGAACACACCAGGCTGACCCGATATTCCAACCCAGAACGAAAAGAGTCCACATTACAACATCTGAAAAATCTTGAAAGCTCAACCATTGGAAAACAAAAAATAGATGGAATATAAATATTCCAGCATAAATTAGAATGCCTTTTTTTTGTAAAACGTCTTACTCATTAGTATAGAATTGTTGTTAAGGTTTCTGCTATATTATCTGTGCTGCTTATTTGAATATTGTGGGTATGTTTCAATTACAAAACTAATGGATTTATGGTCTGGGTAAACACCTTTTGAGAGAAATAGAGAGAGTCCCATAGCCGTCAACTTAAGCGATTTACCAACAAGATCATCACCACCATCCCATTATAATAGCTTACCTTATAGCTCAACTTTGACTTTTGTACATCATGACTAATCGACTAAGCCTGTTATTACTAACCCTTACTATATCTATATCCAATTGCATCGTTGCTCAAACATGGATTCCTATTTGGGCTG
>JBLIAZ010000044.1:0-14655 GCA_047631875.1 Saprospiraceae bacterium | reverse complement strand
GAAGCTTTCCAATTAGCGATAAATGGAACAAGAGATACTTTATATTTTTTGAATGATGGAGTGTTTCAATTTCCTATAAGTGATTCTAGTATACCTACGAATCCAATAATTGAATCAGAATCAAGAAATTTTTATGGTTTGGGAGTTGATCCTGTCTCAGGGGAAGTGTATGTTTCAGATGCAATAGATTATATTCAAAAATCCAAAGTGTTTGTTTACAGTCGTTTTGGAGAGCTTAACAGTAGTTTTTTATCTGGAATAAATACCAGTGTTTTTCATTATTAAATGAAGTTCACTAGTATCATTATCAGCACTCGGCTGATAGTATTACGACTAGCTAATTAAGAATAGAATAGTTTTTATATAGCTTCAACAGGAGAAGTTTTCACAAAAAAAATAATGTTGTAGTTAATTGATGTACTCGATGTAAATAAAAGAGGGCTGATGTACATCAGCCCTCTTTTTATATTTTTATAATATCAAAAATAAATTATCCCTCTGCTAGTACTATGATGTGATTTGAATTTACTTCAACTACTCCTCCACTAACTTCAATTTCTTTCGATTCGTTGTTAGTGTCTACTAAAACTAACTTCCCTTTTTTCAGAGTCGATACAATAGGTGCGTGATTGTTCAATATTTGAAACGATCCTTCACTTCCTGGTAATTGAACAGATATCACATCTCCTTCAAACACTTTCTCTTCTGGGGTAATTATTTCTAAAAACATAATTCAAATTTATAGTGGTCTAATTACTTAGACGAACTCATCATTTTTTGTCCTTTTTCAATTGCTTCTTCAATCGTTCCAACTAAGTTGAATGCTGCTTCAGGATATTCGTCAACTTTACCATCAAGGATCATGTTGAATCCTTTGATCGTGTCATTGATGTCAACTAAAACACCATTTAAACCTGTAAATTGGTGTGCAACAAAGAATGGTTGAGATAAGAAACGTTGAACTCTTCTTGCTCTGTGAACAGTCGTTTTGTCTTCTTCAGATAATTCATCCATACCTAAAATAGCGATGATGTCTTGAAGCTCCTTGTAACGCTGTAATATTTCTTTTACGTTTTGTGCGCAAGTGTAATGCTCCTCACCCACAATTTCTTCAGTTAAAATTCTTGAAGTTGAATCCAAAGGGTCCACTGCCGGGTAAATACCTAACTCAGCAATTTTTCTACTCAATACTGTAGTAGCATCAAGGTGAGCAAATGTTGTTGCTGGTGCTGGATCGGTTAAATCATCCGCAGGTACATAAACCGCTTGAACAGATGTAATAGAACCATGCTTAGTAGATGTAATTCTTTCTTGCATAATTCCCATTTCAGTTGCCAACGTTGGTTGGTAACCTACTGCTGACGGCATCCTTCCTAGTAGAGCAGATACTTCAGAGCCAGCTTGTGTAAACCTGAAAATGTTGTCAATAAAGAACAATACATCTTTACCTTCTCCGTCTTCACCACCATCTCTAAAATATTCAGCCAATGTCAATCCTGAAAGTGCAACTCTCGCTCTTGCTCCAGGAGGCTCGTTCATTTGACCAAATACTAAAGTGGCTTGAGATTTTATCAATTCAGTTTTATCAACTTTAGATAGATCCCATCCACCTTTTTCCATGTCTTTTACAAATTCTTCGCCGTATTTAATTACGCCTGACTCAATCATCTCTCTCAATAAATCATTCCCTTCTCTTGTTCTTTCTCCTACTCCTGCAAATACTGAAAGACCAGCGTGCCCTTTTGCAATGTTGTTAATCAATTCCATGATCAATACAGTTTTACCAACACCGGCTCCACCAAATAATCCAATTTTACCTCCCTTTGGGTAAGGTTCAATTAAGTCAATAACTTTAATTCCAGTATAAAGTATTTCAGTACTAACTGAAAGTTCATCAAATGCTGGTGGCTGACGGTGAATTACATATCCTCCTTCTTTACCTTTTCCATTCAAACCTAAGTCGTCAATTCCATCAATGGCCTCTCCAATTACATTGAAAAGTCGTCCTTTGATTTGATTTCCTACAGGCATAGTTATGGCAGATCCTGTTGGTTTCACATCCATTCCTCTGAACAATCCATCAGTGGAGTCCATCGCTACAGCTCTCACCGTGTTTTCTCCGACGTGTTTTTGTGTTTCTAAAACAATTGTTTGTCCCTTTCCATTTATGACTTCTAATGCGTCATTAATTTTAGGTAATTCACTTCCTTCTTGGTCGAATGATACATCGATTACCGGCCCGATAATTTGTGCGATTTTTCCTGATACTGCAGCCATATTATTAAACGTTTTGATTGACTTGATTAAGTAATTTGGGTGCAAATTTAGTTTATTTATATCTAACCAAGCAAGTAAAATCAATTAATTTTTTTATTACTTTTGATTCGATTTTTTTGAATCAACAAAAAGTCTGAGCAAGGCTAACTGTATTAGCTTTTGTGATGTAATATATTGATTGTAAAGTGAAGGTTTTTAGAAATTTAAAGGATTTAAATTTAACAGAAAACAATGTGGTAACCACTGGCACCTTTGACGGTGTACATGTGGGACATCGTCACGTGATTGACTCTCTAATTTCATCCGCTAAAAAAATGGAAGGGGAGTCTACAATTCTTACTTTTTTCCCTCACCCACGGATTGTACTTCAACAAAATACAGATCTAAAGTTGCTTAGTGAGCTCGATGAGAAAATTGAATTGCTGGCAAATACAGGGGTTGATAATTTGGTGATTGTTCCATTTACAAAAGCCTTTTCGAGACTTTCATCTTTGGATTTTGTAAGGGAAGTTTTGGTTGGTAAATTGACTACTAAGAAATTGGTAATAGGATACGATCATCATTTTGGAAGAAACAGGGAGGGCTCGTTTAAACATTTGGTAGAATATGGGCCAACGTATGGATTTGATGTGGAAGAAATACCTGCAAAGGATGTCGATAAGGTGAATATCAGTTCTACAAAAATAAGAAAGGCATTGAATGATGGTCAAGTGAAAATAGCTGAAAGTTTACTGGGTTACAAGTACTTTATAACAGGTGAAGTCGTTAAAGGAAAGCAAGTTGGTCAAAAAATCGGTTTTCCCACGGTCAACATAAAAGTAAAAGACGACTATAAATTAATTCCTTTGCGAGGTGTTTATGCTGTGTTGGTTGATATTGGTGGAGGAACTCACAAAGGAATGTTAAACATAGGTGTACGACCTACGTTTGAGGATGGAAATGACATCAGTATTGAGGTGAATTTGTTTGATTTTAAAAGGGATGTGTACGGTGAAAATTTGAAAGTAACTTTTGTGGAAAGGGTTCGGGATGAAAAATCCTTTGAAAATTCTGAAGGATTAATTTTACAACTTAAGAAAGATAGAGTAAATTGTATAAAACTACTGCGATGAGAGTGCTGCTTATTTTTTTGTTGGTTGGTTCTTTTTTTTCTGTGACAGGAAAGGAGAAGGATTTAAATAAAGAGATACCTGTTTACACTGATTTAACAGTTGCTGTTCAAAAGCCAGATTCTGTTATTCAGTTGGTTTTGAAAAAGAAAAAATACACTAGTTTTCCTGACGAAATATGGAAGTTTAAAAACTTGGAATTTTTAGATTTGAGTAAGAATAAGTTAGATTCTATTCCAAGTAAAATAATGGAACTCAAAAATTTAAAAGTACTTAAGTTATCAAAAAACAATATATCTTCCATTCCTGTGGAGTTGTACAAGCTTAAAAAGCTCGAGATATTGGTTTTAAGCGATAATGAAATGGCATATGTTGCTCCTGAAATTGCTAATTTAACAAACCTTAAAAAGCTTGATTTGTGGAGAACAAATGTGACATTGCTTCCTGAGGAAATGTCTCGTTTGGACAGCTTAGAATTCGTGGATTTACGTGGGATTTCATTGAATAAAAAACAACAGTCGGATGTACTAGATGTTATTTTAAAAGCAAAAGTATATTTTAGCCCACCTTGTAATTGTAATTTTTAACCCGAAAAACGTAACCTTTTTAAAATTTGATCGTATCATGATGCGATTTGTTGTTGTTTAAAACGGTTAAAACGCTAGATTTGGCGTACAAATAAATGAGCGAAAGAATTCTTAAAGCCTTAATCCAGTTGTTTGCACTTATTGCAAAAGTAGACAACGTTGGTAGTGATGGAAGGTCGGTTGTGAAGGCATTTTTGAATCAACAATTAAACGCGGAGTTGGTTGAGGATTATTTGAACTTATTCGAAGAATACCTCGAAAAGCATCAAAAAATTTCGAAAAGAAAAGAAGGGAAAGAAAGGAAAAGGACTTCAGTAAATTCAGTAAAAGTTTTAAGAATTTGTTCTCAAATAAATGAGGAATTAGGGCAAAAGCAAAAATTCATTGTATTGCTTCGGTTACTTGAGTTTGTTTTTTCCGAAACCCATTCCGATCAGGAAATAGAGTTTGTAAAAACCGTTGCTTCCACTTTTAATATTTCAGACGAGGAATTGAACGATTCTATGGAGTTTGTGCTTTCAAAAGAAAGTGAACTTCCGGACAGGTCAAATTTTTTAATCATTTCCAAGACGCCTCAAATAGTTTTAGAACAAGCGAAGAATCTTTTAAATAAGTCCATAGAAGGGTATATAAAAGTGCAAAAGATTGAAAGCATGGGAGTGTACCTTGCTAAATATGATGGTGATGAAAGTATTTTCATCAATGGCCAAACCATGGAAAAAGGTCGCGTATATTTGCTTGCGCATGGCAGTTCGTTCAGGAATGCTAAAATGAAACCTATTTATTTTAGTGACATTTCTTCCTTTTTTAGAGGGTATGAAACGAAAGAGGAAATTTCCTTTGTGGTAGACAAGCTACACTATGACTTTCCAGCAGGGAATACGGGGATTCACGATTTAGATTTAGTTGAAAAATCGGGTGGGTTTGTAGGGATAATGGGAGCTTCGGGTGCTGGTAAGTCCACATTTTTGTCTCTGTTAAACGGTGGGCTAAAACCTACCAGTGGTTCTGTTAAGATTAACGGTATAGACATTCATAATAACCCTGAAGAATTAGAAGGGGTGATAGGTCATGTTTCTCAGGATGACCTACTGATGGAGGATTTGACGGTTTTTGAAAACTTATACTTTAATGCAAGACTTTGCTTTGATTCCTACCCCACAAAAGAGGTGGTTAAAAAAGTAGTGGAATTATTAAAAGCTCTTGGATTGTATGAAATCAGGAGATTAAAGATAGGTAGTCCGTTAAACAAAAAAATCAGTGGTGGTCAAAGAAAAAGGCTGAATATCGGTTTGGAGTTGATAAGAGAGCCTCAAGTGTTATTTGTAGATGAGCCCACTTCAGGTTTGTCCTCACGTGATTCTGAAAACATCATGGATTTGCTCAAAGAAATGTCCTTGAGCGGAAAGTTGGTGTTTGTAGTAATTCACCAACCATCGTCAGATATTTTTAAAATGTTTGATAATTTATTGGTGCTGGATACAGGTGGTTACATGATATACCATGGTAACCCTATTGATTCCGTAATATACTTTAAAAAAGCAATGAAGCATGTGAATGCTGACGAAAGTGAGTGTTACAATTGTGGAAATGTCAATCCAGAACAGGTGTTTAATATCATTGAAACCAAGGTAGTGGACGAGTATGGGAATACGACACGTGCAAGGAAGTTTTCGCCAAAAGTTTGGAGCAAACATTTTTATGAGCAGTTTTCGGAGCCTAATAAAAATATTAAAAACACAGAGATACCCGAAGGAGTATATAGAATACCACGTAAAATCAGTCAATTTAGGGTCTTTTTTGCACGTGATGTATTGTCAAAAATATCTAATACACAGTACCTGCTGATTAACTTCCTTGAAGGTCCTTTCTTGGCTTTTATACTAGCGTATTTGGTTAAATATTATAGTGCTGAAAATGGGCTGAATTTAAACGAATATGTGTTCAGGTATAACGATAACATGACTGCGTACTTGTTCATGAGTGTTGTAGTTGCCTTGTTTATGGGTTTAACCGTAAGTGCGGAAGAGATTATCAGGGATAGGAAAATATTAAAAAGAGAGTCGTTTTTGAACTTGTCTAGGTTCAGTTATTTAAGTGCGAAAGTGAGCATCATGTTCATTATATCAGCTATTCAAACTTTATGTTACGTGTTGGTAGGGAACATGATACTAGGGATTGATGGTATGTACATGGATTACTGGTTAGTATTGTTTGTAACGAGTTGTTTTGCCAACATGCTTGGGCTTAATATTTCGTCAACTTTTAATTCGGTGGTTACTATTTACATACTTATTCCAATATTACTAATTCCTCAACTGTTGCTGAGTGGCGTAATTGTAAAGTTTGACAAATTAAACCCAACTTTAGCATCTCAAACTGTTGTACCTGTCACTGGAGAGCTTATGGCTTCAAGGTGGGCGTTTGAAGCTCTTGCGGTGAACCAATTCAAAGAAAACGTATTTGAAAGGGAGTTTTACTCTTATAATCAGCAAATTAGTCAAGCGAAATTTAAGCGAAATTTTTGGTTGTCGGAAGTTAAAAAAAGGATTGAAACATGTAAAATTCACGAAAACAATGCAGTGAAGGCTGAAGTGGTTAAAGTTTCGTGGGAAGTTGTAAGGGCGGAACTAATAAAAGAGTTGGATTTAGTTCCAACGGTGAAATTAGGTTTTAATATTAAAGAGGCCCTTAAGTTTGATAAGGATTACGTAGAACATTTTGATCAGTATTTGGGGGCTCTAAAAACACATTATAACAAACGTTACAACGAAAACAGTAAAATTAAAAATGAAATGGTGGTGGCCATGCAAAACATGGATAGTTTAACGAACCGGTTTATTGAAACAAGGAACAATTACCACAATGAAAGTTTATCTGACCTGGTGTTAAACGGTAATTCGGTCAATAAAATCATTGAGTACGAAGGAGGGTTAGTTCAAAAAACAGATCCGATTTATAAAGAAGGTGAAGGCTTGCGTGCGCATTTCTTTGCTCCAAATAAGTTGATCTTTGGAAAAAGAGTGGATACCTTTTGGGTGAACATGATGGTGTTATTCTTGTACACAGGGGTCCTTTTTGTTATGTTGTATTTTGATGTCCTCAAGCGAATTGTAGACAAAATAGAGTCAGTTTCAATTAAATTAAAATTATCGAAAGAAGAATAACAGAAGATTTGGTTTGAGTACATTAATATACTATCTTCGCACACAGATATTGATAGTTGAGGGAGCAAAAAGCTCCCTTTTTTATTTTTTATTACATGATTTCAGAAGAAAAGGTAAGAAGCTTAGTAGAGGAAAAGATTGCTGAAACTGATAAGTTTATTGTGGAAGTGAAAATCCACAGCGGTAATAAAATTGTGGTGTTGATTGATGCTTATGACGGTATTGCTATTGAGGACTGTAGTGGGGTTAGTAAGTACATCGAAGCTTCTTTTGATAGAGAAAAGGAAGATTTTGAAATTGAGGTTTCTTCAGCGGGTTTAGAGGCTCCTTTTTTGGTAGCGGAACAGTATAAGAAATCCTTGGGGAAAACAGTTAAGGTTATTACTGAGGAAGGAAAAAAAGTAGAAGGAGTGTTAGCAGAAATAAGTGAGGATGGAATTGTTTTGAAATATGAAGAAAAACAAAGGGTAGAAGGAAGAAGGAAAAGGGTCATGGTGCAAATTGAAAAGAAGTTATATTTCGATGGTCAGGATAAAGAGTCAAATATTAAAACAACAAAAATTGTTATTTCGTTTAAATAATTTATAAAGATGGAGACAACAGGATTAATTGAATCGTTTCAAGAATTTAAGGAATTTAAGAACATTGACAGAGAAACCATGATGAGGGTTCTTGAAGATGTTTTTAGAAGCATGATTGTTAAAAAGTATGGTACTGATGAGAACTTTGACATTATCATTAATATTGACAAAGGTGATTTAGAGGTGTGGAGAAACAGAATGATTGTGGAGGAAGGTGAGGTTGAAGATGAAAACACCGACATTGCTTACAGTGATGCTGTAAAAATAGAACCAGATTTTGAAGTGGGGGAAGAAGTTTCAGAAGAAGTTAAGTTGCTTGATTTTGGAAGAAGAGCTGTGTTGTCAGTTCGTCAAAACCTAATTTCAAGAATTCTTGATTTAGAGAAAGATGAATTGTATAAAAAATACAAGGACAAGGTCGGAGACATTATCACCGGAGAGGTTTATCAGATTTGGAAAAAAGAAATTTTAATTTTGGATGATGATGACAACGAATTATTGTTGCCAAAGTTGGAGCAAATTCCGTCGGATTATTTCAAGAAGGGCGACACCATCAGAGCTGTCGTGTTTAAAGTTGAAATGAGGAACAACAATCCGCAAATTATTTTGTCAAGAACGTCTCCAGTTTACTTGGAAAGATTATTTGAAGCAGAAGTGCCTGAAGTATATGATGGTTTAATTACGATTAAAAAAATTGTGAGAGTACCAGGTGAAAGAGCGAAAGTTGCGGTAGAATCTTATGATGAAAGAATTGATCCCGTAGGAGCATGTGTTGGAATGAAAGGTTCAAGAATTCATGGGATTGTACGTGAATTAGGAAATGAAAACATTGATGTAATCAATTTTTCAGAAAACGAAAGCTTATTTATTTCACGGGCATTGAGTCCAGCAAAAATTACTTCAATTACTTTGAATGAAGAGGATGGAAAAGCAGAGGTGTACTTGAAACCAGACCAAATTTCTTTGGCAATTGGTAAAGGAGGTTTCAATATTAAATTAGCAGGAAAACTGACAGGTTATGAAATTGATGTGTACAGAGACACTGCTGATGAGATTGATGACGTTAAATTGGATGAATTCTCAGATGAAATCGATGCTTGGGTAATTGATGCATTGAAAACTATTGGTTGTGATACTGCTAAAAGCGTATTAAAATTGACGCCAGAAGAATTAGTGAAGAGAACAGATTTGGAAGAAGAAACTATAGCGTCTGTTGTTGGAGTGTTAAAGTCAGAATTTGAAGATTAGAAAATAGCGGTTATTTTCTAAGTATTAGTTTATAAAGTTTACAAAAAGGAGAAGTTGTTTTATGTCCACTAAACCTCAAAGATTAAGTAAAGTAGCCCGAGAATTTAACTTGGGTTTAAGTACTATTGTCGATTTTTTATCTGAAAAAGGATTTGATGTAGAGTCCAAACCGAACACCAAATTAATGCCTGAAATGATGGATGTTTTGGTTGCTGAGTTTCAATCGGATAAAAGTTTAAAAGAGAAATCTGCCAAAATTAGTGTGCAGATGCCTAAAAGAGAAACTGTATCTATTGCTAAAGAAGAGCCTGCAGTTAAGGAAGAGAAAATCGAGAATAAGAAGCCAGAACTTTTTAAAGGGGAAGCTTCGAAGCCTGATGTGAAAGTCATTGGTAAAATTGACTTAGCACCAAAAAAGATCAAGGAAGCACCGAAAAAGGTCAAGGAAGAATCGAAAAAGGTTGTTGAAGAACTGAAAAAGGAGGAACCAAAAAAGGAAGATCCTAAAACTAAAGAGATAAAAAAAGCTACAGATACTGTTGAAACGTTGGAGAAGGATTCGGTAAAAAAAGAAGTGAAGCAGGTTGAGGTGAAACCTGATGTTATAACAGAAGAAAAGCTGGCAGTCAAAGATGAAATTTATCGAGCTGATAGAAGCAAGTTAGATGGACCAAAAGTATTGGGTAAAATTGTGCTTCCAGAAGTGAAGAAACCTGTGGCTAGTTCAGAATCTGCCGACAGGAAAAAGAGAAAAAGAAAGAGAATTAAAAAGGATATTGTAACAGAAACCACTAAAGGTGTTGGACGCCCTGTCGCAAGCAAAGGGAAGCCTTTTGTAGCAAGGAGAGGCCAGCCGAAAGTTGAGCTTACCGATGAGGAGGTTCAAAAACAAGTGAGAGAAACTTTAGCGAGGTTAAGCGGAGGGAACAAGAAGAAGGGGCAAGGAGCTAAGTTTAGAAGACAAAAAAGAGACATGGCATCGATGAAAGTCCATGCGGAAGAACAACTAGCAGAAATAGAGAAAGGTATATTAAAAGTTACAGAATTTGTTGCGGCTAATGAATTGGCTAGTATGATGGATGTGTCGGTTAATGAAATTATATCTGCTTGTATGAGTTTAGGTATGTTTGTTTCAATTAACCAACGCTTAGATGCGGAGACAATTTCAATTGTAGCAGATGAGTTTGGATTTGAAGTAGAATTTATCAGTACTGAAAATCAAGAGTTGATTGAGGAAGAAGAAGATGCGGAGGAGGATTTGGATTTGAGAGCACCTATCGTGACTGTAATGGGTCATGTAGATCATGGGAAAACTTCGCTGTTGGATTACATCAGAAGCGCTAAAGTTGCTGACGGTGAAGCGGGAGGGATTACACAGCACATTGGTGCATATTCGGTGGACCTCGAGGAGGGAAAAAGTGTTACGTTTTTAGATACTCCTGGTCACGAAGCGTTTACAGCGATGAGGGCTAGGGGAGCAAAAGTGACAGATGTTTCTATTATCATTATTGCTGCTGATGATCAAGTGATGCCTCAAACTAAGGAGGCTATAAATCATGCTCAGGCAGCTGAGGTGCCAATGATTTTTGCGATCAATAAAATTGATAAGCCTGGAGCTAATGCAGATAAGGTAAAAGAAGAATTGTCAGCGATGAATATTCTTGTGGAGGATTGGGGAGGTAAATTTCAATGTCAAGAAATTTCAGCAAAATCAGGAGTAGGAATAGATGATTTGGTTGAAAAAGTGATGCTGGAAGCAGAAATGATGGAGCTTAAGGCCAATGCAAATAAAAGAGCAAAAGGAACCGTAATAGAATCGGAGCTTGATAAAGGGCGTGGTTATGTTTCAACAATACTTGTTCAGGATGGAACTTTGAAAGTAGGTGATCCTTTAGTTGCAGGTTGTTTTAGTGGAAAAGTAAAAGCCATGTTTGACGACCTAGGAAATAAAGTACAAGAAGCTGGACCTTCCATACCGGTGCAAATATTGGGTTTAAATGGTGCGCCGCAAGCAGGTGATATGCTTAACGCAATGCCTGGTGAAAAGGAAGCTAAAGACATTGCTACTAAAAGAATGCAATTACAACGTGAACAAGGAATTAGGGTTAAAAAGCACATCACTTTGGACGAAATCGGAAGAAGGATTGCTATTGGAGACTTTAAAGAACTGAACGTAATCATCAAAGGTGATGTGGATGGTTCGGTCGAAGCACTTTCTGATTCATTGTTAAAATTATCGACAGAACAAATTGAAATAAACATAATACACAAGTCAGTTGGTCAAATATCTGATTCAGACGTGTTATTGGCTTCAGCGTCAGATGCGATATTGATTGGTTTCCAAGTTCGTCCTTCGGCAACAGCTAGGAAATTAGCTATGATAGAGGAAATTGAAATAAGATTATACTCTGTGATTTATGATGCCATAGATGAGCTTAAACTTGCAATGGAAGGCATGCTGTCTCCAACGATCGAGGAAAAAGTGGTAGCGAATGTCGAAGTGAGAGATGTATTTAAAATTACAAAAGTGGGTACGGTAGCTGGTTGTTACGTGTTAGATGGTAAAATTATTAGAAACAATAAAATTCGTCTTATCAGAGATGGTATTGTTGTTTATTCGGGAGCGCTAGGATCATTGAAACGTTTCAAAGACGATGTAAAAGAAGTAGCACACGGTTATGAATGTGGTTTGAACATAGAAAAGTTCAGTGATATTCAAGTGGGCGATGTGATTGAGTCATACGAGGAGGTGGAAGTTAAGCAGACTTTAAAGTAAATTGAATAATCTTTCCGATGGCTGAATTAAAGAACATCAGGTTATTGTCGGAAAAGGAACTCGTCGCTTTTTTTGAGGAAATTGGCGAAAAAAAATTCAGGGCAAAACAAGTATACGAGTGGTTGTGGAAAAAGAGGTCAACTAGTTTTTCTGGTATGACCAACCTTTCTGAGAAACTTCAATTGACATTAAGCGAGCATTTTTTCATTGCCTCCGTTACCATAAAAACATTCCAGCAAAGTAACGATAAAACCATCAAAGACAGCTTTCGTTTGTATGATGGAAGCATCGTTGAAGGTGTGCTCATTCCATCAAATAAGAGAATGACAGCCTGTATTTCAACCCAAGTGGGTTGTAGTTTAAGCTGTAAGTTTTGTGCTACGGGTAGATTAAAGCGGGAACGAAATATCAATTTTGATGAAATTTACGATCAAGTATTTCTGCTGAATGAGCAAGCTATTGAGCATTACGGAAAGCATTTGACCAATGTGGTGTACATGGGGATGGGAGAGCCTTTGTTGAATTATGCACACACAATTGCTTCTATTGAAAAGCTTACAAGCGAAAAAGGTTTGGGCATGTCGCCTAAAAGAATCACCGTATCTACAGCGGGGATTGCAAAAATGATAAAAAAATTGGGAGACGATGAGGTGAAGTTCAATCTAGCTTTATCATTGCATGCTGCAAACGATAAAAAAAGAAGTGAAATTATGCCCATCAATGATGGTAATTCACTTGACGTACTGGCTGATTCTCTCGAATATTTTTACAAAAAAACGGGAACAAGAGTTACCTACGAGTATATTATTTTCAAAGAATTTAACGACACCATTGAAGACGCAAAAGAACTGGCTACCTTTTGTAAAGTTGTTCCTTGTAAGATAAACATCATCGAATATAACTCAATAGGAGATAAAAGGTTTCAGCAAACCACTCAGGAAAAGCTGGAACAATTTGTAGCACACCTTGAATCATGTAATTTAATTGTCAACGTTCGTCGGAGCAGGGGTAAGGATATAGATGCTGCATGTGGTCAGTTAGCTAACAGAGCAAAGTCAGCGTAGAAATAAATATTGAGAGTACGAAGAAAGTCAAGCGACCTGTACTTGACTTTTCGATTTTTCACTTATCATTTTTTCTTTTGTTATTATTGAAAAGCGAAAAGCTATGTGGTTTCACTATATTTGCTTGTATAGTCCATATAGTATGCAACAAAAAATAAAGAAGTTAGCTAGTAAATACCTTGAAGAGGTAGTCGGGTTCAGAAGACATTTACATGCTCATCCAGAACTGTCTTTTCAGGAATTTGAAACAAGCAAGTACATTGCCGCCTTCTTGGATAAGCAAGGAATTCCTTATCAAGGAGGATTTGTAAAAACGGGTATAGTGGCACACATTAAAGGAAGAAACCCGGACAAAAGGATTGTTGCCTTACGTGCGGACATGGATGCATTACCTATCGTGGAAACGAATGAGGTGAGTTATAAGTCACAAAATGAAGGTGTAATGCACGCTTGCGGACATGACGTCCACAGCTCTTCTATGATGGGAGTCGCCATGATTTTAAACGAAATAAAAGACGAGTTTGAAGGTACAATAAAAATTATTTTTCAACCAGGAGAGGAGATTTTACCGGGAGGTGCATCACTTATGATCAAAGAAAATGCCTTAAAGGCTCCTGATGCAGAGTTGATCATTGGTCAACACGTCTACCCTCAATTGCCAGCTGGAGAGGTTGGTTTCAAAAAAGGAGTGTACATGGCTTCTGCTGATGAATTACATGTAACCGTAAAAGGTAAGGGAGGACATGCTGCTTTGCCTCATTCCATAGTGGACCCTATATTGATTGCTTCGCACATTGTGGTGGCATTGCAACAAATAGTTTCAAGAAACTGCAACCCGGTGACACCAAGTGTGCTGTCTTTTGGAAAAATAGAAGGATTGGGTGCAACTAACATTATTCCTGATGAAGTAAAATTAGCTGGAACTTTTAGGACTTTTAATGAGGAGTTCAGGGCGGACGCAAAAATTAAAATGAAAAAGATGGCTGAAAGTATTGCCGAAGGAATGGGCGGGAGTTGTGAATTCAACATTGGAGACGGTTTTCCTTTTTTGATTAATGATGAAGAAGTGACCGAGACATGTTGGAATTCAGCGATTGAGTATTTGGGAAAGGACAAAGTAAAAGCTTTAGATTTACGTATGACGAGTGAAGATTTCGCATATTACTCTCATATATTACCAAGTTGTTTTTATCGCTTAGGCGTCACGGAACCGATGGGTGGAAAGGAAGAAGGGCTGCATACGAGTACATTTGACATTGACGAAACAGCTTTAGAAACCAGCATTGGATTGATGTCTTGGATGACGTTAAATTTGCTCGCTACAAATTCCAATAAAAACTAGATAAAAGTACATTCAGGTAAAAAAAAATAATTAAATTTGCCCCCAATAAGGCTGGTGCCTTAGCTCAGTTGGTAGAGCAAAGGACTGAAAATCCTTGTGTCCCTGGTTCGATTCCTGGAGGCACCACAGAAGAAAGAAAACCCTTGCTAGTCAAGGGTTTTCTGTTTCTTAGTCTTTTCTTGCTTTTCGTAAGTGACTGATTTTCAGTATTGGTTGGTTCGGATCAAGCCAACTATCGGGTGGAGTAACTTTTTTCAGCCATAAATTTTAGTTAATCTAAAAAGGAAAAAAGAGACATTTCTCACACCTCTAAATTGAGCTCTGAAGGATTTAATCTTCGCATTGAAAGATTCAGCAGAAGCATTTGTGCTTCTGTTATCAAAGTAATTTAGAATGGATATGTAGTGGTTTTGGATAGACCTAGCAATGGTATTGAATGATTTGAATCCTGCCTTCTCAACCCTTTCATACCACCTGGCTAAGCGTGTAAAAGCAACACCTTTG
>JBLIAZ010000043.1:0-14689 GCA_047631875.1 Saprospiraceae bacterium | reverse complement strand
TCATTACTTGATGTCAATTGAGCCATTTTTTCCTCAGCCTCTTTTGCTGAATCTAAAGCTCCTTGAATTTTTTCTTCTCTCTCATTGACAGCATCTAAAATTGGTTTCCACGCATATTTCTTTAAAAGAAACATTAAAATTAGAAACATCAATGTTTGCCAAAAGAACAAACCAACTGAAAATTCACCTACTAACTTTTCCATTCTTATTTAATTAAATTTTTCAAATAAAATCAAGAGTTGCAGCCAACCGCTACAACTCTTGATAAAGTAATTTACACTGCAAATAATGCTGCGAAACCAATCCCTTCAATAAGAGCCGCTGCAATTAACATTGCTGTCTGGATCTTGTTGGTAGCATCTGGTTGACGTGCAATACCTTCCATTGCTGCTCCACCGATTTTTCCAATACCGATACCTGCACCGATAACTACTAAACCTGCTCCAACAATTTTTGGAATGTACTCTACTACTGGTGCTACTGCATTTACTGCGTGCGCTGCTACTTCTACTGTTTCTACTGGCATAATAAAAAAATTAAAAATTAAACATTAAATAAATAAACTCTTCAAAACCTTTAGTGACCCTCTTCATGATCGTGCTCCTCTACAGCCATTCCAAAATACAATGCCGAAAGCATGGTAAATATGTAAGCTTGTAAAAACGCAACTAATAATTCGATAAGGGATAAAAATATTGTCAATCCAAAAAATGCACCTCTTGCAAAGGCATTTTGAAAAACAAACAACAACCCAATTAAACTCATTAATACTATGTGACCTGCTGATATGTTTGCATACAAACGAATAAGCAACGCAAATGGCTTGATTAAAACTCCCAACAATTCAATTGGTGCTAATATAATTTTCATTGGAACTGGCACACCTGGCATCCAGAAGATATGCTTCCAATAGTTTTTGTTACCGGAAGCTGTAGTTATAATGAATGTCAAAATTGCCAATGAAGTAGTTATTGCAATATTACCTGTTACGTTGATACCTAAAGGCGTTAATCCGGTCAAGTTAATGAACCAAATGAAAAAGAAAACTGTCAACAAGTAGGGCATGTACTTCGCATGCTTTTTTTCGCCAATGTTTGGGATTGCTATTTCGTCTCTTACAAAAATCACAAGTGGTTCTAATATTTTCCCAAATCCTTTCGGCACTAAACTAGTCTTGTAACTTTTACCAACTTTTTTGAATAAGAAAAAGATCAACAGCACCACAAAGAAAGTACTTGTTACAGTTTTTGTTAATGATAAATTTATAGGCATTTCATTTTTGAAATGTCCGTGACCATCAGGGGTCAACTCACCGTTAGCCTCTGTTTTATATATTTTACCGTGACTTAATTTATAATAATTTCCTCCTGACTGAGCAATAGCAAGACCATGGTGAAATTTTGAAGACATAAAAAATTGCACCCCTCCGTCAATCAATATTACTGGTAATGGAAAACCGATGTGCGTATCAGCCTCTCCACTGTCACCTTTCATAGTAAATAAGTGAAAGTCGTAAGAATCCTGTAAGTGATGAGCGATGTCTTCTTTGATGTTAGCTTTAAGCGTTACTTTCTCGGCATCGGTCAACATTTTCTCAGAACAACCAACTAAATTAATCAGTAAAATGGCTAATAATGAGGCTTTAAAAAACTGTTTCATAGTAAATAACATCTAATTCTGTACTGAAAATCCGGTGCAAAGCTAATTAATTATATATAACCGCGAAAGGTAAAAAGGTATTTTTTTTATAATTTTTTCACACTTTTTATCCTTAGTCTTTCAGGAGCTTAGCTACGTAATAGACTTCGAAAAATAGCGTGCTCAAATAAGGAACTAACAACATGGATAAATCGATTCCTCTTGGATCAGAATCGAGCACAAAAATGAGTTTAAAAACAAACAGGTACACCCCGAATTTGATGAAACTTGTCCACATGAAAGCAAACCCTAAGCTACCTGCAAATTTTTTAGAACCAATAATCAACAACAAAAAAGATGCGCTTGAAAGTACCGCACTCAAACTGTACGAGGTAAATATTTTCGCTTCATCAAATCCATGACCTAAAGTCGAAAAAACAAACAAGTGGATTAACAACAATGCTCCAGAAATTAAAAAAACAAAAAGACTGAATTTTAAAAAGTACTTAAGCTGTGTCATTATTTCTTCTTTTTATCTTCTTCCTCGTTAATTTTATTCACTTGTCGCAGCGTATTATACAATGATACCACAACCGCAAGTATCGTCAACCCCATGGTAAACCACTTTTTATCCATTGGATACTTGAGGTCCAACCATTTTCCAAAATAAGCACCTAAAAAAATAGTAGCACCCATTTGAAATGCAATACCAGAAAACCTTACGTAACCTTTCATAATCTCATTGTATTTTATTCAACAAAAATAAAATAGCATTTTGATTATAATTGCAACAATTGAATTCTTTTTGGTTTAAAATTGAATACCTTTCAGTTGACCACACAAACCCGAGATAAGCTTATCGAATTTTACAGTTCATGAATACACCAGAAAATTTAAAATCAGGAGACGAAATTGCTATTGTGGCGATTGGGAAAAAAATCTCTTTTCCAGAAATTGAAAAGTCAATCAAATTTTATGAGTCTTGGGGTCTAAAAGTCAACGTGAGTAAAACAATTGGGGTCGGAGACAGTTATTTAGCCGGAAGCGACGAGTTGAAAATTAGCGAACTGCAGTCGTATATAAATAATCCCAAAATAAAAGCTATCATGTTTGCTCGAGGTGGCTATGGAGCTGTAAGAATAATTGACTCTATTGACTTTTCTCCCTTAATTGAAAACAACAAATGGATGGTGGGATTCAGTGATGTTACTGTCATTCACAACCACCTAAACAGTCAATTAAATTTGGCAAGTGTGCATGGTATCATGCCAGTGTTTTTTGAGGACGCATCGGACGGATCGATTGATTCATGCAAAAAAGCTTTGTTCAACGGAGTAATGAATTATGAGTTTACTCTTGAAAATTCGGCACTAACCACGGACGGTGAGGGCGAGGGTGAAATTGTCGGAGGGAATCTTTCTATTATATACAGTCTGTGTGGTTCAGCTTCAAGCTTAAACACCAAGGAAAAAATACTATTCATTGAAGATTTGCATGAACCTTTGTACCACATTGACAGGATGCTTCAAAATCTTAAACGCAACGGGATGTTTGAAGGACTTGCTGGCATAATAATCGGAAGGTTTACGCACATTGACTTGGGTACACCCTCTTTTTCCGATGCGATTGAAACTGTATTTAAAGCATACTTTAAAAACTTAAACATTCCAATCTGCTTTGGGTTTCCTAGTGGGCACATTGACAATAATCACGCTTTAATTTTTGGTCAAAAAGTTAAAATGCAAGTGTCAAATAATAACATTTCAATAAAGACCTTAAATTAAACTCATTTTATTTGGTATTTACTGCGTTACTTTCGTACTTTTGCAGTCCAATTTTATTAAAAGGATTAAAATGAAAAAAGATACGCATCCAGAAAGCTATAGGTTAGTTTGTTTCAAAGACATGTCTAACAACCACGAATTTATTACTAGGTCATGTGCTGACACTAAAGATGTAATTGATGTAGACGGAACTGAATACCCATTGTTTAAATTGGACATTAGTAACACTTCCCACCCTTTTTATACTGGAAAAATGAATTTAGTGGATTCTGCTGGTAGAATTGACAAATTTAAAACTAGATATCAAAAACACATTAAGAAGTAACACTTCTTATTTTGAACATAAAAAAAGCCTCGCAAATGCGGGGCTTTTTTATTGACTTACTTTTAGCGCTACTCCACTTCATTAAATACAGCAAGTAAGTCGTTTAAATTATACCTGCTCCCTTTCAAAGAGTTACTTAACATAATCACTGTGTAATCTTTAGAAGGTATCTTAAAATACAAATGCCGATTACCTCTCCACCATCCCGGGTGATATATGATTTTACCTAGATTTTCATCAAACCTCAACCTCCATCCTAAACCATAAGAATTACCATTGTTTTTGATTTTAACTTGTGGTTCAAACACAACTTGTAACATAGAATCACTTAGCATCAAGCAATTAAAAAAGTATTTATCAAAAAGCAATAAATCACGTGCTGTAGAGAAAAAACCTTTGTCACCCACAATACCATCCAAATAATCGAACTCCATCAAGGTGTTCCATTCGTTGTTACCGTACACTAAATTTTGTGGTAAAGTGTCTTGTGATAAATCAAGAAGGAAACTGTTTTTCATTCCACAAGGTTCAATTATTCGTTCTTCCACAATTTGATGAAAAGATTTCTCTTCGATGCGCTCAGCAACCGAAGCCAACAATGCAAAATTTGTATTACAATAATTAAACTTTCTACCTGGCTTTCCAGCAAACCCTGGATTATGACAGTTTATAATCTCGATTAACGAGTCATTACTCACTATACACTCTTTATCTTCCAGTACATGATCACAATAATAATAGTACTGTGTTAAACCCGACTGATGGCTTAACATCATTTTTATGGTGATTTTATTGTATTCTTCAGGCAGCCTTGGCAAAAAAGCAGTGACCGCGTCATTCAAATTTAACTTCCCTTCCTGAATTAAACTCAGGATTACTGCGGCCGTAATTGGCTTTGTAATAGAAGCTAGTTGGACAGCAGAGGTATCTTTTAATGGAATCCTTCTTCTGATGTTAGCGTAGCCTAATGTAGTATCGTAAATTATTTCATTGTTTTTGGCAATGACAATAGACCCATTGAAATGTCTCTTTTTAATGAACCTATCAAAATGGTTTTTTATATAAATTAAATCCTCTTCTGAAATCACAGGCGTTTTAATGGGTACTGTCACTTGAGGCACATCCTTGGAAGTTATGCTTACCTCTGCTGCAGGCTTATACTCACAACTGTGAAAAATCAACGCAAATAGTAGTAAAAAAGAGAATCTCATCTAATGCTAAAATACTAAGTATCTGTATCCAATCCAAAATGCTTAAGTATTTTTACAAGTAATTTAACCCACTACGCATTGTTAATCAAAAGTATTATTTTGAAAATAATCGGCTACAAATAAATTGTGGAATAGATTTTGACCTCTGCTAATAAAATCAGTATTTTACCTATCAAAACACAACAACAACATGTTTAAACTTAAAAGCTTCTCTGTTATATTCATCGCATTCTTTTTAATCGCCTGTAATGGTCCGAAATCCTTAACCAAAAAAGGGAATAAATTTTCTGAAGCTGGAATTCATGATCAAGCCGTCAATTACTACATCAAAGCTTTGGACAAAAAACCTACTCATGTTGATGCACAAGTGGGGCTACTTAACAGCGGAAGAGCAATGTTAAGCGAATACACTTCCAAATTTTTTCAAGCTTACAGCACTGGTAATCACAAAACAGCGGTGTATGCTTACATTGAAATGGAAAATTTCGTGAAACGGGTAAGCAGGTACACCACAAAAATTACGATCGCTCAGTCTTATAAGGATGATTTCGAAGATTCGAAAAAAATATACGTGGAAAGTAAATTTGACGAGGCAAACGAATTAATCAGTGAAGAAAAGTTTAACGCTGCCAACGTCATTTTTCAGGAAATTGAAAAGATCGAGCCTAATTTTGAAGGGCAGGACTTTGAAGCTTTAAAGGAAATGGCATTGCTAGAACCATACTATAGAAGAGGCACAAAACATTTAAACAATGATAAATATCGACGTGCATATGCGCAGTTTAAATTCATTGACAAGAAAAATACAAATTACAAAGACTCCAAATTTAAGTTAAGCGATGCTTTGGAAAGTGCTCAATACACTATTGGTGTTTTAAAATTCGAGAACCTTTCTGACGACAAAAGTGCGAGCGAATACATATCCTCACAATTGACTGACAACATCATTAAAAGCGGTAACCCCTTTGTTAAACTCATTGACAGAAGCAACATGGACCGCATTGTAAAAGAACAAATGATGAACATGAATGGTGTCACCAATGGAAGCGTAGCAATTAAAGCGGGGGCATTGGTTGGAGCAAAAGCCTTGCTTGTTGGAACAGTATTGAAGGTGACCAAAAAGCACCAATCACCTAAAGCAAAAAAAGTAAAAGCCTACAGTTCGTACCAAGTTAAGAAGTACGATGCTGAAAAAGATCGGAATTATTACGAGACCAAGTATAAGAAAACTTCATACTACCAGTATGACGGTTATAATAAAATTACTATTTCATTCAAATATCAATTAATCTCAACTGAAACTGGACAAATATTGCTTAGTGATATCATTGAAAAAACAGCAAACAGTAAAGTGAGTTATGCTACATACAGCGGCAATCATAAAAACTTAGTTCCGGGAGATTGGAAACATTTGAACTCTGCATCAACTTCAGACAAGGTAAACACAAAATCATCAGCGCGAAGGAGTTTACGGAATAAATTATCAGCTAATAAAAAGCTAATTTCACTAGCAGATATTCAAAGTAATATTCAAACACAAGTTGCTAAACAAGCAGCAGTAGCTATTTTAAAATTCAACCCTGAAGATTAGTATAATGAAAAAGTACATTCACTACCTTTTATTAGCAGTTATTATAAGCAGTTGTGTCAGTCACGAAAAAAAGATGCTTAAAAAATATGGTGAACAACCGGAATGGGCAGGTAAAACTCCATCGTCGTTTTCATACTACTACGGTATTGGAATCATTAATAAGAACGTACCAAATTTTAGAAAAATAGCTACAAAGTCAGCACTTGACAACCTAATAAATGAAATTTCGGTTAATGTGTCCAGTTCGTCTTTGTTTTCTACACTAGAAACAAACGACAGCTTTAACCAAGAGTTCTCCCAAAACATCCACTTGAGCTCAAAG
Organism: Saprospiraceae bacterium; assembly: GCA_047631875.1. GTDB lineage: Bacteria > Bacteroidota > Bacteroidia > Flavobacteriales_C > JBLIAZ01. The sequence continues at coordinate 7,818 of JBLIAZ010000043.1, read as the reverse complement.
GAAACTATTGAAGGTTATGAATTAATTGATTCCTGGGAAAATGAGCATCAATATTTTGTTTTTTATCAGCTGTCTAGAACAGTACATAAGCAACTTAAAAATAAACGAATAAAGCTTGCAGTGCAAAGATCAAAAAAAACATACCTTGCCGCACTATCACTTAAAAATACAGGTAATTACAAACAAGCTTTAGTGAACGAAATTCAAGCGCTAGAAATATTGAACCCATTTTTAGACCAAGATTTAAATACCGAGATTGACGGAAAGGAAGTCAACTTAGCTGTACAAATTGTACATTCAATAAAAAGCATTGAAAACGAAATCACGATCACACCCTCCTTTTACGAAAAGGAAATTAAAGTTGGAAAATCCATTGACGCGCATGATTTATTTGTAACTGTGACCGATAAAAAAGGAAAGCTTTTGTCAAACATTCCCGTCTTGTTTATTCATAAAGCGGTTACTTCAAAAAAGCGGAAAACAAATTCGGACGAAAAAGGCATTGCATCCTTTGATTTAGGAAAAATCAAAAGCAACAAGGGCCACCAAGTGATCAGTGTCAATTTTGATTTTAGTAGCATCATTAAAGAGGCAACTCAAAACAGGCTTATTCGTAAAATAATTAATTATCAATCTGTTAGTAAAGTACAAATGACCTTGCATGTTGAAGAACCTACTGTGTTTATAGAAGGAAAAGAGACATTAAATAACGAACTGTCAGAAATGCAATTGAACATTAAATCAAAAATTCAAAAATCACTATTAGACAGCAAATTCGACATTGCAAACTCAGAAGCAGATGCTGACCTAGTGCTGATATATGACATTCGTTCCAGCACCATGATTAAAGCTACCCCATTAAATATAGTTTCAACATCAGGAACCATTACAATATACGAACAAAACAAAATTATTTATAGCCATGACTTATCATTTCAAAAAGGAGCACACATCACCTTAAATGAAGCGGTAAACGAGGCGTATAAAAAAGTGGCGGATCAAATACAAAAAAGAATAATTCCCCAGTTTTCTAGTCAATACTTTAACTATTGATATCCATGATCGACTTAGTATTGCCTTATGAAGGAATTATTTTTGACCTGGATGGTACAATCGCTGACACGATGCCTTTGCACTATCAAGCCTCGCAAGAAATTTGTAATGAACATGGTTTTGATTTCCCGCTGAACTTTTTTTTTAGTGAAGCCGGCAGACCCACAATTGATGTATTCATTGATCTGATGAAGTCATTAGGAAATGGCTTAGACGGAAAAGCACTTGCCATAGCTAAAGAAAAAAGATTCTTGGAGCTGTTACCAAGCGTAAAACCAGTGGAAAAGGTTTTAGCGGTCGCCAAACATTACCATAATAAAATCCCACTAGCTATAGGGTCCGGAGGACAAAGAAAAGCTGTTGAGCAAACTTTAGACACTTTAGGCATCACTAATTTATTTACCAGTATCGTTTCTGCTGATGATGTAACTAAGCATAAGCCCTACCCCGACACCTTCATTAAATGTGCATTCGAAATCAATGTGGACCCAAACAAGTGTATCGTTTTTGAGGATGGGCCACCTGGAATTGTAGCCGCAAAAAGCGCAAGCATGGGGGTGGTAAATGTAAACGACTTTATTGATCCAAGTTTGAAGTAATGAGGTTTAGACTAGTCTAAACTTATTTTTCTGCAAAGGTAATTATGATTACCTTTGATTTAAAAAAATGCCATCTAGAACTTAGGGAAAACAGTTACAATCAAGGGAGTAAAAAGTATTCTAGTTACCTAACAAAATATTTAGAGAGCATTCAAACATTCACTGGGACGGCAGTAATTCACCATAAATTACGCTTTCGATTCCTTCATGAAAACCGAAATAAACAATAAATAATTAATGAATTCTAGCGCTGTTGCCAATACTTTACTCGCTGCATTGAAAAATAAAATTACACATGAATAAATCTGTTAAGTATGTCCTTTCAATTTTATGCATCCTTGGAACACTAGTGTTTCAAAGTTGTTCTTCTCAGGACAACAAAGTTAGCATTGTATGCACCACAACAATCGTCGCTGATGTGGTCAACCACCTTAAACCACCATCTGTCAGTTTAATGGGGCCTGGTGTTGACCCTCATCTTTACAAAAGTAAAAGCGGTGATCATTCGCTCCTTAACAACGCAAAAATCATTGTGTACAGCGGATTACATTTAGAAGGTAAAATGACCGATGCTTTGGAAAATTTATCTGCAAAAAAACCTGTAATCAATTTAACAGATGGCATCACTGAACAAAACCTGATGCGTTCCGATGATTTTGCTGGCACTTTTGACCCTCACTTTTGGTTCGACATACGTTTGTTTCAAAGCGTAGTAAAACATTGTGGTGTCGAGCTTCAAAAGCATTTTCCTGAGCACAAAGACACCATTGCTCAAAACACAAAAAACTACCTTTTGGAGCTAGACAGTTTAGCAAACAAAATCAACATCCTCATGCATCAATTACCGGTTGAAAAACGAATATTAATCACCGCTCATGATGCATTTTCATATTACGGGAAGGCCTACAACATTAAAGTGAAGGGAATCCAAGGGGCTTCCACAGCCGCTGAAGCAGGATTAAAAGACATCACAAACTTAGTAGACTACATCATTAAAAATCATGTTTCTGCTATTTTTGTAGAGAGCTCTGTTTCAAAAAGGAACATTGAAGCTATTATTGAAGGTTGTAAAAAGAAAGGACACCACTTGTCATTAGGAGGATCCCTGTACAGCGACGCACTAGGGAGCGTAGACACTGGAGGAGAAACATACGTTAAGATGATGATTCATAATACACGTACCATAGTAAATGCTTTAAATCAAACTAATGAAAATTAATAGTCTTGAAGTACATGATTTAACTGTGTCTTACCAACACAATCCGGTATTATGGAACATAAACTTTAACGTTCCTGCTGGAAAGCTTACTGGCATAATCGGACCTAATGGTGCTGGGAAATCCACTTTACTAAAAGCCATTATGGACTTGACTCCTGTTTCAGGAGGTTACACAAAACTATTTGACAAATCATTGGAGCACGTGCGAACAAGAGTTGCATACGTACCACAAAAAGATGCTGTTGACTGGGACTTCCCAGCTACCGTACTGGATGTGGTCCAAATGGGCAGATACGGTAACAAAAGTCTATTTAGGAGATTAAGCAAAAAAGACGAAGACATTGCCATAGATTGTCTTGCGAAAGTAGAAATGCTTGATTACTCCAACCGACATATTTCTGAATTATCAGGAGGTCAAAAACAAAGGGTATTCATTGCAAGAGCACTTGCACAGGAAGCTGATTTGTATTTTATGGACGAACCCTTTGCAGGAATAGATGCAGCATCCGAAAAACAAATCATTGACATTTTACTAAAAATGCAAAAAGAGGGAAAAAGCATCTTCGTAGTCCATCATGATTTACAATCAGCAATTGATTATTTTAATTGGATTATCTTAATCAACACAAGGCTAATTGCCAGCGGACCATTAAATGAAACGTTCACTACCGAAAATCTAAAAGAGACCTACGGAGGGAAACTTACTTTACTAAGTAAGCTTGGTCAAGAATTAAAAAGCAAACAATTTCCAATCAGAGAAGAACATCAATGACATTTTGGGAACAACTAATTTACTTTTTTTCCTTCACGGACGCTAACATCACTAATGTCCTGATTGGAACTTTGCTGCTGGGAACTGCTGCAGGGATGGTTGGAACCTTAGTTGTGTTGAGTAAAAAAACACTGATCATTGACGCCATATCACATTCAATGCTTCCTGGAATATGCATAGGATTTTTGCTGTCGGGGGTAAAAAACCCTTTGTATCTAATGGGCGGGGGCATGGCCTCAGCCACCTTAGCTGTTTATTTAATAGGCGAAATATCTAAAAGGTCAAAAATTAAAATGGATGCTGCTATTGCCATTACCCTTTCGATTCTTTTTTCTTTTGGGGTCATCATGCTTAACGTTGTTCAAAATACTGGGAATCCCAATCAAAGTGGATTAAACGACTTTTTATTCGGAAAAGCAGCAAGCATGCTTCGGGAAGACTTGTATTTGTTTGGAGGGTTATCTTTAATCGCTTTCATTTGCTTGCCCTTGTTTTTTAGGCACTTTAAAATAAGTTTATTTGACCCGATCTTTGCTCAATCCATTGGAATAAAAAGGTTCATGATCCAAAGTGTCATTTCATTTTTAATCATCATTACCGCGGCTGCAGGAGTTCAAACTGTGGGTATAATACTGATTTCAGCAATGATAATTGCTCCAGCATCAGCATCATTACTTTGGACCAACGATTTTAAAAAGACGCTGATTTATGCGGGAATCATTGGTGCGACATGCAGTATCATTGGAGTATTCATATCTTACTTATCTCCAAAAATGCCTACAGGGCCATGGATTGTGGTAACATTAGCATCGGTTTCTATTTTATCCGTCTTGTTTTCACCAAACGGCTTGTTGGTTAAACAGCTTCAAATTAGAAAAAACAGGAAAAACATATTGAGAGAGAACGTGCTGAAGACTGTGTACAAATTAAAGGAAAAAATTAAACGGTCATCTCAGGGTGTTTCAACAGAGCAAGTCTCAAACTACCGACCTACAGCTATTAGAAAAGTAAGAAGGGCTCTAAAGTATTTAAAAAGAAAAGGCTTGATTATTAAAGGAGGAGATTTTTGGTCCTTGACCGAAAAAGGGATGAAAGAAGCCGAAAGGATTGTAAGAATTCACCGTTTATGGGAGCTGTACCTGCAAAAATACATGCACTTACCCAGCAATTACGTACATGATTCTGCGGAATCTATTGAGCACATTGTAACTCCAGAAATTGAACGTTCACTAGAGCAAATAATGGGTAAGCCCGAATTGGACCCTCACCAACAAAAAATACCCTATCGTAAATGATGAAAAATAATGTTTGATTTTTGGATCATATTGACAGCTTGCCTTGTCGCCATTAACAGTAGCGTACTTGGCTCATTTTTAGTACTAAAAAGAATGAGCATGTTAGGTGACGCCCTATCTCACTCGGTGCTCCCTGGAATAGTCATCGCTTTTTTAATAACACAAGAACACTCTTCCATACTTACCACCTTATTCTCCGCCCTGCTGGGTTTGCTAGCGGTATTCGTCATGGACCTGCTCAGTAAAAAAGGTGGATTTCAAAAAGATGCAGCAATTGGCATCATGTATACTTTTTTGTTTTCCATTGGAATAATCTTGATTAGTTCTTTAGCGAGAAACGCAGACATAGACGTGGAATGCGTTTTATTTGGAGACATTGGAAATATTCCTTTTACCAAAGGCTTGTTTGTAATGGGTATTGAAATTCCCAAGCAAACATTTCTTCTCCTCTTTTTTACGCTAGTCAATGTTGCTATTGTATTTATAGGAATAAAAGGGTTTAGTATTACTACTTTCGATCCGTTATTGGCCAGCACCATAGGTATCAGCGTAATATTCTGGAACTACCTCCTTTTAGGACTAACCTCATTAAGTACCGTCTTTAGCTTTGAATCAGTTGGAGCAATCATGGTCATCAGTATGTTGGTAATTCCAGCTAGTTTTGCGAATTTGCTGACAAAAAAAATTAAACCGTTTATCTTAATCGCCATGGTTTTTTCAGTGGTCTGTTCAATTACAGGATACTATTTGGCATTTTTACTGAACATCAACATAGTTGCCTGCATCAGCTGTGTAATGGGAGTACTTTTGCTATTGACCATTTTCAGAAAAAAAAGCATTAATCCAGAACTAAATTAGTACTTTTCGACATGCAGGCATTGTGGTCAAACATCGTACAATATTCCTTAATTTTTTCAGTGAGTGGCTTGCTTTTCTATTTTCTGTATTTTTTCAAAAAACTAATTGATTTCAAACCTCAAATAAATACCGAAACACCACCTGTTTCTGTAATAATTTGTGCGAAAAATGAACTTGTTAACCTTAAATCATTTTTACCTTTTACCCTGAATCAAGCATACAAAGATTTTGAAGTCATTGTCGTTGTCGATCACAGTAAGGATGGAAGTTACGAATACCTTACTAAGGTTGCAAAATCAAACCCTCGCTTAAGAGTATTTCAATTTGAAGAAAAAAAAGTAAGTGATGGTAAAAAAGACGCTTTACAGTTTGGCATCAATCAAGCATCTCATGAACATCTATTATTAACGGACGCCGATTGCCACCCTACCTCCATACATTGGATTAAACACATGGCATCAGGTTTTTCTGATGAAAACCAACTAGTATTAGGTATTGGCACTTATAAGAGCTCAGGGAATAAGTTGCTTTCGACAATCATTCAATGGGATAGTTTGATGGTTGCAATTCAATATTTATCTTATGCTTTGCAAGGCAACACCTACATGAGCGTTGGACGAAATGTTGCTTACACTAAAAGCTTATTTTACGCTGTCAGTGGTTTCAATTCCCATATGGATATCAGCAGCGGGGACGATGATTTATTCGTGCAGGAAGTAAAAGGAAATACCAAAGCGTCTATAATAATTAACCCGAGCGCACATACCCAATCAGTTTCATGTGAATCATGGCAGTCTTATTTAAAACAAAAATCTCGACATTTTACAACCAGCAGTAAATACCCCCCTTCAACTCTCCTGCTCTTAGGGTTCTATCAGTTATGCACTGTCATTTATTATGTTTCGATTATAGGATCTTTGTTTGTTCATAGTAGCATTGCCCTGTTATTAACAATGTTCTTGATAAAAAACTTTGTACAGGCAAGTGTTTTTCGAAGAATATTCTTTAAAATTGGGGTGCGCGTGCAACTGATCCCTTTTTTGTTTTTTGACATTTTTTGGGTTGCATTGCTTACTTTTGTAAATATTAAAAGAATAATAAGCCCAAGTTCTAAATGGTAGTTCCAGGTCCTAACTTATCAGCCAAAGCGTTATACGACTACAGGTTAGTCCGTGACGCCATTGACAATAAGTCACAAAAGGCATATGCGGAATTATTAGAACGGTACAGAGATTCCATCTTTTACATGCTTTTAAAAATGGTCGGAAACAAAGACGATGCCGACGATTTAACGATAGAAGCCTTTGGTAAAGCGTTCAAAAAGCTGGAGCAGTACACCCCCAATTACGCTTTTAGCACTTGGTTATTCAAAATCGCGTCAAACAATTGCATTGATTTCATTCGAAAAAGAAAGAAAAATACTTTCTCAATGAACAGGACCATTGAAAATGAAGAAGGTGGTGATTTAGAACTTGACATTCCATCAGACGAATTAAATCCAGAACAAGTGTTCATGAAGCTTCAAAAAGTGGAAATGATGCACAACATCGTAGATCAACTCAAGCCACGCTACAAAGATTTAGTGCAACTCAGGTATTTTAAGGAGTTCTCTTACGAAGAAATTGCTGTGGAGCTAAATATACCAATAGGAACCGTGAAAGCTCAATTATTCAGAGCGAGGGAATTTCTATTTCAAATCATGGAAAAGACAAAAAAAAACATTTAAGCCCGGATGGAAATCGTTCTTAAATACTTTCCTGACTTATCCTCGGACCAGATTAACAAATTTAGAAAGCTCCAGGGATTGTATGATTATTGGAACAATCAAATTAATGTAATATCTCGAAAAGACATAGACGAACTGTACGAACGACATGTGCTACATTCCATGGCGATTGCTAAATTGATACAGTTTAAACCGGGTTCAGATATATTAGATATTGGTACCGGTGGAGGATTCCCAGGTATACCTTTAGCTATTCTATTTCCTGAAGTGAATTTTTACTTAGCTGATTCAATTGG